>CACJXT010000019.1 GCA_902597425.1 uncultured Pelagibacteraceae bacterium
GTGAAATAGTTCAAACACCAGAAAAAAAATCAATTCACTTTAAAATGGCAAAAGAGTTGTTTAATAAATTAAATAATAATGAATAAAAATATTTTTGTAGCATGTGATACATCTAATCTTAACAAAGTTCGAAAAATTATTAGATATACACAATCCAAAAAAATAAAAATCGGTTATAAATTTGGATTAGAATTTTTTTATTCAAAATCTGGAAGATCTTTTCTGTCAAAAATGAGTAAAAAGAAAACAATATTTTTAGATTTAAAACTTAATGATATTCCAAATACATGCGCCTCTGCAATTAATTCTTTAAAAGATTTAAAAAATATTAAATATCTTACTGCCCATATTAATGGTGGCTATGAAATGTTAAAAAATATAAAAAAATCATCAAAAAAAATAAATAAAAAACTTAAAATTTTGGGAGTAACTGTTCTTACAAATTTCTCTGAACAATCTTTAAAAAAAATTGGACATACAAAATCAATTAAAAATTTAGTTATTCATCAGGCTAAATTAGCAAAATCAGTTGGGTTAGATGGTATAGTGTGCTCTGCAAAAGAAGCTAAGTTAGTAAAAAAAATTTGTAAAAATATGGAAATAGTAACTCCGGGTATAAGATTAGTTGGAGACAATATTCAAGATCAAAATAAAAATAGAGTTGTAAGTCCTAAATCTGCTTTTGATAATGGGGCAACTGCTATTGTAATCGGAAGAAGTATCACTCAAGGTAATATCAAAAAAAATATACAAAGATTAATTAAATCATTAAAATAGCTTAATGAAAGTAAAAATCTGTGGTCTTTCAACCGCTGAGCAGGTGAAAACCAGTATTAACTTTGGTGCTAATTTTTGTGGTTTTATCCTTAATTATCCAAAAAGTCATAGATATATTCAATTTGAAAAAGCAAAAGAGCTAACAAATATTGAAAAAAAAAATTCCAAATATGTTGCTGTTTTGGTTGAACCCAAAAATGATGAATTAGAAAAATTTTCAAAATTAAATATTGATTATTTTCAGATTTACGGAAAATACAATAGTGAGACAATTTTTAATATTAAATCTAAATTTAATAAAAAGATAATTGTAGCAATTCAAGTTAAGAATGAAAAAGATATTTTAAATTATAAAGAATTTGAAAATGTTGCGGATATCATTTTGTGGGATAGTTCAGGTTTAGAGCACAGTATAGAATGGAACTATAATTGGATTAAGTCAGTTCCTAAAAGTATTACAAAAATGATAGCTGGCAATGTTAATATAGATAAACTTGAAAAAATTTCAAAATTGGCTGATATTGTTGATGTTTCTGGAGCTTTAGAAACAAATAAAGTAAAAGATATTTATAAAATCAAAAATTTTTTAAATAAATTAAATAAAATAAACAATGAAAATTAAAAAAAATATACCTCTAATAGATCAACATGATAAAAATGGTTTTTGGGGTGAAAAATTTGGAGGTAATTTCATTCCTGAAACGCTAAAAAAACCAGTAGAAGATCTTACTAAATTGTTTGAAAAATTAAGAAAAGACAAAAAATTTATTAAAGAAAGAGATTATTATTTTAAAAATTGGGTTGGTGCTCCTACTCCATTCATTAAACTAGAAAAATTAACAAGTCATTTGGGTGGGGCTCAAATATGGACAAAAGTTGTATCTGAGGCTAATGGTGGAGCTCATAAAATATATAATGCTACTGTTCATTGCCTTATTGCCAAAAGAGCTGGAAAAAAATACATAGTGGGAGACACTGGAGCTGGATATGCAGGCAAAATGCTTAGCATGGCTGCAAAAAAATTTGGATTAAAATGCAAAATATTCATGGGTGCAAAAGATATTAAAAGGCAAAAACCCAACTGTGATGCAATGAAAAAAAATGGTGCTGAAGTTGTTCCAGTTTATACGGGTAGCCAAACACTTGTTGATGCTGTTAGTGAATGCATGAGATATTGGGTGTCAAATTGTGACACAACTCATATGGCCGTTGGCAGTACAGTTGGTCCAAATATATTTGTGAAAATTTGTGGATGGAGTACATCACAAATTTCTCGGGAACTTTTAATTCAAATTAAGAATGCATTTGGAACAGTCCCAAAAAAAATAAAATTATTAAACTGTGTTGGAGGAGGTTCTTCAAGTTTTGGATTTTGGAATGAATTTATGAATTATAATAAAAAACAAATTGAATTTGTTGGTATTGAGGCTGGAGGACCAAAAAAAAGTAAAAAACATGCGGCCCCTTTAACTTATGGATCAAAAATTGGAATATTGCATGGTGCTGCTCAATATGTAAATCAAAATTCAGAAGGTCAAATAGATGAAACTGAGTCAATTAGTGCAGGGCTAGACTATCCTGGGGTTTCTCCACTACATTGTTTTTTAAAGGATGCAAAAAGAGCTAGATATACTGCAGCTAGTGATGAAGAAGCTTTAAATGCATATCAAATAGTTACTAAATATGAAAATTTAAATCCGAGCTTGGAACCAAGTCATGCATTTGCAGAAGCAATAAAAATAGCTCCAAAATTGAACAAGGAAACAATCATAATTGTAAACTCATGTGGTGATGCACACAAAGACAAAGATATTTTAAAACAAAGATTAGGAATTTAAACAATGACATTGTCACCAATTAACTTAGCATTTAAAAAAACTAAAAGAGAAAATAGACCCGCTTTATTGACTTATACTGTTGCGGGAGACAATACTAAAAAAAAATCTCTAGAAATATTAAATTCTATTTCAAAATATGTAGATATATGTGAATTAGGTTTTCCACACAATACACCGATCGGAGATGGTGGACAAATTCAAACATCTTCTTACCGAGCAATTAATAATGGAATTAAAATGAAAGATATTTTTCAAATTGTAAAAAATTTTAAAAAAAATAAAAATTCTAAACCTTTAATATTAATGGGTTATTATAACATGGTGTATCAATACGGTGAAAATAAATTTTTGAATAAATGCAAGCAAGTAGGAGTTAATGGTTTAATTGTGGTTGATTTACCTTGGCCTGATAATAAAATATTTGCAAAAAAATGCAAAAAAAAATCCATAACTTTTGTACAACTTGTTTCTCCCACTACATCTAAATATAGGATAAAAAGAATTATAAAAGATTCTCATGATATGATTTATTATATCAGTATGTTGTCTACTACTGGTGGAAAACTAAAAGTTTCCTCAAAAGAAATTTTGAAAAACTACATTAAAATTAAAAAAATCAAAAAATCAAAAAATATTGTGATTGGCTTTGGAATAACTTCAAAAACCATAGCTTCATTAAAAAATGCCGATGGTTTAGTTGTTGGAAGCTCAATATGTAAAGAAATATCTAAATCTATTAAAAATAGACAAAATCCTGTCACAAATGTCACTAATATAGTAAAAAGATTAAGAAAAAAAATATCATGAATTGGTTAAAAAAAACTCTTAGATTTAGTGAAAAAATAAAAACACTTCTTAAAAAAAGACCAACTAAAGAAGAAATAGAAGGTAGTGATTGGACTTCTTGTTGCAAAGGACCAATTTTAAAAAAAGATCTAGAAGAAAATTTGTTCTGCTGCCCAAGTTGTAACAAACATCACAGAATCAATTGTCAACAAAGATTTGATATAGTTTTTGGAAAAAATAATTATGAAATTTTAGAAACACCTATTCCTCAAGATGACCCTTTAAATTGGAAAGATGCTAAGACCTACAAAGAAAGATTAAAAATTGCTAGAAAAAAAACAGGTCAAGACAGTGCTGTTATGATCGTTAAAACTAAAATAAAAAATATTGATATTACAGCTGGAGCATTTGATTTTGCTTTTATTGGAGCTTCAGTTGGAGCTGCTGAAGGTGAGGCAATAATTTATGGTGTTCAACATGCAATAGATAATCAAACTCCTTTTGTTTTATTTACATCTGGTGGTGGAATGAGAATGTTTGAGTCATTGATTGCATTATCTCAAATGACAAGAACAACTTTAGCAATTAATGAATTGAAGAAAAATAATTTACCTTATTTAGTTTGTTTAACTGACCCAACGGCAGGAGGTATAACAGCTTCTTTTGCAATGCTTGGTGATATTCATATGGCTGAACCAGGTGCAATCGTATGTTTTTCTGGAGCTCGAGTTATTAAAGCAACTGTAAAAGAAGAACTTCCAGAAGACTTTCAAAAAAGTGAATATGTTCAAAAAACAGGATTTATAGATTTAATTGTTGAAAGAAAAGATCTAAGGGAAAAAATTGGTTCTATATTATCAATATTGTTAAAGAAAAATTCTGATATAGTTTCTGTATCAGATGAGACTTCAGAAGATAATAGAACGCTTACAAAAGCTGCATCCTAAAGAAATTGATTTAAGTTTAGATCGAATTAAAAACCTTTGTAATAAACTAGATAATCCACAAAATAACTTAAAGTGTATACAAATTGTAGGTACAAATGGGAAGTATTCAACAATTCAAGCACTTAGGGCTATTCTCAAAGAAGCAAGGATAAATTGTAATATCTATACCAGTCCTCATGTGCAAAGAATTAATGAGAGATTTGTTTATAATGATAAAGAAATTTCTGATGAAGAGTTGACCAATTTATTAAGTGAAGTGGAAGAAATTAATGAAGGTGATCCAATTACATATTTTGAAATTTTAACTGCAGCATTTTTTTATGGTTGTAAAAAATACTTAAATAATCTTACGCTGTGTGAATTTGGACTCTTTGCAAGATTTGATGCTGTAAATATTTTAAAAAAAAATCTAGCTACTATAGTAACAACAATTGGTTTAGATCATCTTGATTGGTTGCCTGAAAATAACAGAAATATTGATGGAGTTATTTTTGAAAAGACTTCTTCACTTTTAAACTCAAAGATAATCGTTTCAAAACAAAATGATAAAGAAACTTTTAAAAAGATTAAAAAATCTTTAGATGCAAACAATTCAAAAAAAGTCTTTTTTAATGATTTATTTTCATACACATTAAGTGAAAATAATTTTTTCTATTATGAAGATCAATATGGTGGATTAAAACTGCCAATGCCTAATCTTAAAGGCGAATTTCAATTATCAAATGTTACAGCAGCAATAGCAACAATAAGAAATATTGAAGAACTAAAAATTTCGGAAGAAAATATTAAAAAAGGAATTACTAAAATTCATAGTATTGCTAGATTGCAAGAAATTAAAACAGGTAAACTTAAAAATCTTGTCAAAAATAATAAGCTTTTTGTAGATGGATCACATAATCCACTTGGAGCAAAAGTTCTTTCAAATTACCTAACTAATTTAAATTGCAATATACATATGGTTTTAGGAATGATGAATAATAAATTACATAAAGAGTATGTAAGTTTATTTAAAGGAAAATTAACTTCTTTAACAACTATTGATATTCCAAATCAAAAAAATTCAATAAACAGAGATGAATTAAAAAATAAAATTAGTAATTATGGATTTAATCTTTGTTCGAAAAAAACATGTATGGAGGCAATTACTTCTCTTAAATTAAAAAAAAATGATATAATAGTTATTACAGGATCTTTATATCTTGCAGGAGAAATTCTCAAATTAAATTAAATATTTGTTTTTAAAAAATCTCGCATATGATTTTCAGGAACACCACCTACTTTTCTTGCAACTTCAACGCCTTTTTTATAAATTACAACAGTTGGAACGCCCCTAACACCAGCAATACTTGTGGCTGTGTTTATTGCTTTTTCATCAATGTCTGCATAATAAAAATTTACTTTATCTTTGTATTCTTCAGATAATTTTTCCATAATCGGTTTTAGAATTTTACATGGTTGGCACCACGAAGCACTAAATTGTAAAATACTGACTTCTTCATTCTTAACTTTTGAATGGAAGTCCTCATCTTTAAAATCTATAAGCATACATTTTTTATAATTATTTAATTTTAATATGCAATGGCAAAAAAGTCTTTTTTAATTAATAAACGCTTAAAATTTAAACTTATTCATATTTTTTTTCCACATTCATGACAAAATCATTTAATTCATTCAAAAATTTTAGTTTTTCTTGGTCATTCTCATCAGAATATTTATCTCTTAGTGTATCAATTTCATTATAACACGCAGAAACTGTCCACCATTTTTCAAATTTTTTACTTAAAATTCTTTTTGATATAGATCTTTTTACAGATTTGAACATATCTGGTGGTAATATTTCTGGTGCTTCTTGATAAATAATTTTCTTACCAAAAATTATCAATCTTTCATCATCAAATTTATCTAATAATTTTAATTTATCTTTCCAAGAAGCGGCATGCCAAGCGGGGAAAAGTGCTGTATCTTTATTTGAAGTAAACTTTTCATAAATACTTTCTTCAGCATAAATATCTTCTTGTGATTTTGATTGTTCTTTTTCTTCTGCTATTTCCCTAAGCGCTGTAAGAATATTTTGTGAAAATTTTTCATTTTCTCTTACTAATTTAGCTCTTTTTTTAATTAAGTTTGGATCCATTGCATTATATGGCTCTACTTTAATGCCATATTCAGCATCAAGAATTATAGGAGCTTTATTTGAACGAATTGTCCTTAAAAACTTAGGTGTCTTTTTCATTTCTAATTTTAATTCGTTGATGGACATATTTAATATTGGTTCAATATCAACTCTAAGGTCTACAGCTTGACCCCACTTATATACTGGATGAATGCAGTGATTTGGATGCAAAGGGGCACATAAATACAACCTTGATTTTCCATAAAAATATTCATTTAAAGTTATGATATTCTGCTTTTGAAAGATTGTTTCGGTATCTGCTCTGCTAGCTGTTCTTAAAAACATATCCCACGTATTAGGTTGTTTTTTTTTTATTAATTTAAGTATTTTCATTGTCAATTCTGCATCAAATAAAGCGGAGTGAGCATCGCTAGAATCAAACCCATTAATACGACTTAACGATTCAAGTTTGAAAACTGGATTATTTTTTTCATTAATCTCTGTTTTTAATACATTTGAATCTACAGCGTAAGCACCTCGTGCTATATTAATACCGTCATGTCTTTTATTAGGTGATGAATTTGTAATATAAGGATATCTAATTCCTTTAAAAAACTCTTTGCGAAGCAGTTCATCGTCGAACCCAATATTACTCCATCCAAGAAAAACTGTAGGCCCATGTTTCTTTGGCCAATCAGTAAAGATCCGTTGTATTTCATTAAGCATTTGATAGTGGGATAAATTAGTTTTGGTTAATTGATTAATAGTTGTCTTATTAACAATTAGGGCCATCGCTTGTGGAATCTCACCTTCAGGTAGCCTACATCTTAAAGTGAACCTGTCTTTTTCTATAAAATTTTCATCAACCAATACACCTCCAATTTCAATTATGCTAGCCCAGTCTGTTGCAGCCGAACTACTTTCAATATCCCATATGGCTAAATTCATATATTAATTATCCTTTAAAAAGCTATGTTATGAAAAGTGTTTAGATTATTTTTTTGAAGACTAAACCATTTGCATCTAAACAAGTAGCTTCTAGTTAGTAATATCTCTTTTATGGATTGGTCAATTAAAGTCAAGTTATATTATTCATCTCGTAAAATTTTTTGACTCTTCCTAAAAATAAATTTTGATACATTTCTAATTCAACTCCCTCGATTTTAAACTCTTGAAATAATATGTCTTTAGTACATAACAAAATAATACCAGCTTTCATTTTTGTACCATGAACTACATCATGTGCGAGAGTATATGCACCAAGTTGTAAAAAATAGTCTTGTATATAATCTGTTTTTTTTGGTTTGTTAGCTTGCTTGAAATCAATCACCACATCTTTACCTTCAAAAACAGCAATCATATCTGCTGTTCCGGCATATTGCTCTGGATAATATAGTGTTTCTTCCATTCCATAAATTTCCTCTAATCTTCCATTTATTCCTTTTTCTATTATTTCCTTTGCCATATTTTTATATTGTTCATTGCTTTCAAAAAAACTTTCATTAATTCTTCCTCTTAAAAAATCTTCAATATAAGAGTGCATTGATGTACCCCTATTTGATGCTTCATTTTTAATTTTATTAGCTTGAGTATAACCAACTCTTTGCTTCCAATTTTCTAATGATGCTTTATCTTCTTCTGATTTGGTCGCTTGCAATATTGAAGTAACACTTGGTAATTTTTCATCTCCCATTAAATACTTTCTTAAACCATCTTCTATAGATCTTATTGATTTTGGATAACTAAATTTATTATTCCACTTCATTATGTCAGTTATAAACGTATTTAATTTTTAAGCTGTTTTGAACGTTCAGCAAATTTTTCTACGTTTTGTGTTTTAGTGGCTATTTCAATTTGCTCGGGATCTTTTATATTTTCTAAAGTTCTAGTAATTGATCTAGCATCTGTACCAAATGTATCCACAACTTTCATTGCTTCTTCTAATTTTTTTCTAAGTATAATTACGTTATCAAAATGTTTTTTAAATCTTGTGCTGATTGTTTTTAAGTGATCATAAATTTCTGTTGCACCTTTTTGAACTTTTAATGACTGAAACCCCATATGCAAAGATTGTAAATATGCTGAAAGAGTATTTGGGCCCATAATTACAATTTTATATTTTTTCATCAATTCCTGAGTTAATAATTCTTTGGTGCTAGGATCTTGATAGTCTGTTAATTCTTTATACAAACTCTCAGTTGGCGCATACACTATTGCAAAATCTGTAGTTTTTGGTGGAACGATATATTTTTCATTAACACTTTTTGCTTTAGACTTAAATGCACTTGCTAATTTTGTTCTAGCATCTAGCATTGCTTTTTTATCATCCGCTTGATGTGCATCATCTATTGCTTTAAATTTTTCTACTGGAAAATGACTATCTAGCGGAACTAATACATTCCCTTGAAGTTTAATTGCAAATTCTACATTTTCAGATGTATCTTCTTTCATCTTAACATTTGAGATAAATTGAGAAGGCGGTAATAAATCTTTTAATAAAGACGCCAGACTAAACTCGGCTAAAGTTCCATATTTTTTAACTCCAGCTAGAATCTTATTAATTCCTTCTTGGCTTTTATTTAAATTTTCAACCTGAGTATTAAAAGCAGAAACTTTTTCATTAACAGATGTTAAAGTTTGCGTCATATCTCTTGTTACATCTTTGGACAAACTATTAAATGAGGCAGACATATTATTAAATGAATTGTTAATGCTGTCTTTTAAATTATTTAGATCTTCAGTTTTGTCTTTAGGCTCTTCTTTGTTTTTACGCTGAGTTAATAAAAGGTAAATAACAACGCCTATTAGGGCTAAAATTATGTATGATAACGAATCTTGCATAAGTAATGGAATACTAAGATAAATTATTTGCTAAGCAAGTTTATAATCTTTTTAATACCTGTTTTTCTTAAAGATAACTTTGACATCATCAAGCAAGCTTGTGATTTTAAAATTGCACCATCCTTTAAAACTCTTAAATTATTTGCTTTTAAAGTTTCTCCTGTTGAAGTGATATCAGTTATAATTTCAGAAGATCCAGTAAATGGATAAATTTCAGTTGCACCTAAACTATTAATTATTTTGAATTGAGTCACTCCTTTAGAAAACAAAAATTCTCTAGTTAAATTAGGGTATTTTGAAGCAACTCTTAACCTTTTATTTTTTTTATCTTTAAAATCAAAATCAATTTCCTCTAAATCAGCAATAGTTTGGCAATCAAGCCATTCATCCGGAATAGCAACAACCAAATTAGCTTTACCAAAATTATATTTTTTTTGAACCAATATTTTTTTTTGAATATTGATTTCATTTTCTTTTAATAAATCGTATCCAGAAAAACCAATATCCAGTGAGCCGTCAGCTAATCTTTCTATAATTTCTCTAGCGTGTAAATAAATAATCTTAGCATTTGGTAATTTTTTTATGGATCCAAATAAATCTCTTTCACCTCTCTCTGATATTAAATTCATTTTTTTATTTTTAAAAATTTTTATAACATTATTTCGAAGTCTACCTTTGCTGGGAATTCCAATATTAATCATATTTAAATCTTTCCAAATCTGAAGCCAAAATCTTATTTAATTGATTTAAAATATTTTCAGGTAAAATTTTTCTCCAATTATTATCTTTTCCTAGATTAAAAAATTTAATTTTATTTTGTGTTTTTTGGCCAAGTAAAGCTTCGGGGAATCCTGACTTTTCTTCTTCTTTTTTTAATATATCAAAGCTACAATTTTTTATGCATTTTTTTGCTTTTTCTTTATCAAATTCATTTTTTAAATTACCAACGTTGTTAATAAAATCTTGAACTTCTTCTAATATAAAAAGTGCTTTGTTTTCAAGGTCTTCATACTTAATTAGTAAAGTAGGAAATAATTTATTGTTTAACCATGATTTATAATGATTTTGCCAAGATCCTAAAAAATTAAAATTTACATATTTATTTTCAACTTTTTCGGTAAGTATTGACCTCTCATCTAACAAAAATTTTAGTGCTTCGTCATAGCTTTGTTCAAAATAATTTTTCACAGAAGTAATTACATTTCTTGGGTCCCTGACAATATAAATACATCCACAAGTATTATCTCTATCTGTAAAATTATTGTTATTTATACTACCTAAAGCATTATGTGTTTTGAATAATCTAAGTTTATGATCGGAATTTATTTTTTTTTGAGCATCTATCCAATACTTCGCAGTATCAGTAGCATTGGTTAAATTATCATTGTAAACTTCAAAATATTTCTTAGCAGGAAATCCATAAATTTTTGGTAATAATTTAAAATTGAACTCTCCATTTTTAGAATAATAATATGATGTAAGTAAAGCTCTCAACCACGTGTTCCCGCTTTTTGGATAAGATGCTAACCATATAATCATAATTAAATTATATTTATAGCAGCTCCCACTGCTGGAACTTGTTTTTTTGAACCAAGATCAGAAATTAAATTATTATATCTGCCACCATTAATTATATTAATATTTTTATATTTATTTTTAATATCTACTTTAAATACCATTCCAGTGTAGTACTCTAATTGTCTTCCAAAAGATGTGGAAAATTCAACTTTTAATTTTGCAATTTTATTTTTTGAAACTGGGAAATAATTTTGGTCAACTCTTAAATTAATTTTATTTTTTTTAAAAAAGACATTTAACCTAGCTGCCGCTTGTGAAATAGGACAATTAATTTTTAAAAAATCTTTTATTATTTTTGAAACTTTTTTTCCTCTACTTGTTCTTCTTGGGTCTTTAATTTTATTATTAAATCTCGTTAAAATTTCTTCTATAGATCTTCCTGCAATTATTCTTTGTTGATTTTCTTTGAGCATTTTTTGATATCTTTTTTTGTCAACTTCAACAATTGTTGGATCTACATCTGAGTTTGTTTCTAATCTTTTTAAAAGATCATTAAAATATTTCTCTCTAAAAAAATGTCTCAATAATCTTAATTTCCACCTTTTAGGAATGTCCAATTTAGAAATTAACAAATTAAATATTTCTATATTTCCAATTTTTAAAGTACCAGATACATAAGAAATATTTGCCAAAGATTTTAAAGCAGTAGCAATAATTTGCTTGTCATCATTTTTTTCATTTTTAGAACCAAAAATTTCAAAACCAATTTGATTTATAATTATTGAATCTTTTCTATTTTGTGACTTACGATATGCTTCTCCACTATAATAAATTTTTTCTTTTACCTTTAACTTTTTATCTAGATACCTTAGGCATGAGGCAATTGTTAAATCTGGCCTTAAACATAACTCCTTTCCAGTATGATCAATAAAAGAAAATATTAATTTTCTAAAACTCTCTCCTGATCTTTGAACAATATGATTTGTCTCAATAACAGAGTCCAATTCAATATAATTAAACCCATTAGAACGAATAGATCTAAGAATTTTTTCAGATAAGTTTTTTGATTTCATTAATTAAACTTTCCTTTGAAACAGTTTTTTGATCGTTTTCTTTTGAAGACCTTAGGTTTTTTAATGTAAATTTATTTTCTTTAAATTCAGACTCACCTATAATAACAGCCACAGGGCAGTCTTTTTTATCTGCATAAGTTAATTGTTTTTTCAAATTCTTGGAAGAATCTAAATATAATTCAGAATTTATTCCGTTTTCTCTTAGGTAATTTAAAGTTTCATAATATTTTTTCAAATATTTACTATCTAAAATACAAATAAGAACAGGTTCATTATTATTTTGTTTAATCGAACCAATTTGATTTAAAACAAATAACAACCTATCTACTCCAATGCTCATTCCAGTTGCTGGAAAATCTACATTCTTGAACCTAGATATAAGTCCATCGAATCTACCTCCTGAACAAATACTCCCCACATTTATTTCTTTTCCTTTTGGATTCTTAACTTTAAAATTAAGATTAGTTTCAACACAGAATCCATCATAATATGCAAGACCACGAACAATTGTAAAGTTAGTTTGAATTAGTTTTGAGTACTTCCCATAACTTATAATTTCTAAAAGATCTTCAGTTTCGTTAATTCCTTCAACAGATAAAGAATTTTTTAAAATAGATTTTAAATCTTTAAGATTATTTATTTTTAAAAAATTTAAAATTTCAGATGTTTGTGTATCAGATAGGTTGGCACCTTTTGTAATTGCTCCAGAAGTATCTACCCTTTCTTTTTTTAGTAAATCTTCAACTCCTTTTAATCCAATTCGATCTAATTTATCAATAGCTCTAATTACTTTTAATTCCTGAACTTTATTAGTGATTTTTAGATTATTAATTAGTCCTTGAACTATTTTTCTATTACTTATACTTACTTTAAATTGATTATTACTTAATCCACTTTTTATTAAAGTGTCTGCAATAATATTGCAAATTTCTGCATCAGCTTGGCTTTTATTTACGTTTCCAATAATATCAACATCTGCCTGTGTAAACTCACGATATCTTGCATTTCCACTTTTTTCATTTCTCCAAACATTTCCTATTGCATATCTCTTATATGGGAAAGGAAGATCTCTATAATTTTGAGCAACAAATCTACTTAAAGGGCTACTTAAATCGTATCGAAGTGTAATTTTTTCTTTACCATCATTAAATGTAAATACATCGGACATAGAATTATCTTCATCGTCTGTCAAAAACGATCCTATATTTTTGCTAATCTCAAAAGATGGTGTTTCTAAAGAACTAAAACCGAACTTTAAAAAATTACTTTCAATTATCTTAAGTAATTTCTTTTTAAGTGATAATTGTTTATTCCATCTATCTTCAAAACCTGAAGGTAGCCCAGGTGATAATTTTTCTTCTTTTTTCATTTTTTGGTACCGCCTCTTGGAATTGAACCAAGATTGAGAGTTCCACAAACTCCAGGATTAACCATTATCCGAAGGCGGCATCCTTTTTATTATTTTTATATTAATTGATTTAAATTATAAATGATTAATAGCTAGCCTTAGCCAGCGTGGAAATGACTATGAACACTTCTGAATATTGCTTTTTTAATCATTGCAGATGATTTAGCAGATAATTAATTTATTGCAACAAATAGTTGCATAGGAGTAAATATAGCAATTTAATTGTTACTTCCTATGCAAAAATTTGGAAATGATTATTAATCGATTTTTTTTAAATTAACAGCTGCAGGTCCTTTTTCAGTTTCTTCTAAGGTAAACTCTAATTTATCACCCTCGTTCAGATACTTAAGACCAGCTGATCTTACCGCAGATGCATGGCAAAAAACGTCTTTCTCTTTATCTTCTCTTTCAATAAATCCAAAACCTTTCTTTCCATTAAACCACTTTACGGTTCCTTTAAGTGTCGTCATACTTATTTTACTCTCTTTTTTTTTATTTAACTTTAGCTAAAAATTTAGCAAATGATTAATTATTAGATTTTAATATTTAATGCAAGATTAATTAAAATTATTTTGTAAAATAGTGGTGCCTCGGGAAGGATTCGCACCTCCGACACAAGCCTTTTCAGGGCTCTGCTCTACTCCTGAGCTACCGAGGCGAAAATCAAAATCTAAAAATGATTCTGCCTTTTGTAAGGTCGTAAGGGGTTACCTCAACAGTAACATTATCACCTTGTAAAACTCGAATTCTATTTTTTCTTAACTTACCTGCTGTATGAGCTGTAACAATATGATTATTTTCTAATTGTACTCTAAACATAGCGTTTGGTAATAAGTCTATTACCTTGCCCTTGAATTCAAGTAAATCTTGTTTTGACAAATTTATTTTCTCCTAATTCTTAATTCAACTGATTTAGCATGTCCTGCTAAACCTTCAAAATTTGCAAGAGTTATAACTGAAGGACCAAGAGTTTCAATACCTTTTTTTGATAAGTTTATATATGAAATTCTTTTATAAAAATCATAAACACTTAAACCTGATGAAAATTTTGCTGATCCAGATGTTGGCAATACATGGTTAGTTCCAGCTAAATAATCTCCAACTGCCTCTGTAGAATAATTACCAACAAAAACACAACCAACATTTACAATTTTATTTATAATATTTTTATATTTTTTAATATTTAGTTCTAAATGTTCTGGAGCAATTTTATTTATTACTTCAACTAACTTTTGATCAGAAGAAACATAAATGAAAATACCATTAGATTTTAAACTTTTCTTAGCGATCAATTTTCTTGGTAGTCTCATTATTTGATTGGACAATGATTTTTGTACTTTATTAATAAGATTTTTATCTTTTGAAATAAAGATACTCTGAGAAAGTTCATCATGCTCTGCTTGTGCAATCAAGTCAGAAGCGATCCAATCCGGATTACTAAATTTGTCACCCACAACCGTAATTTCAGAAGGTCCAGCAATCATATCTATTCCAACATCTCCAAAAACTTCTTTTTTTGCTGTAGCTACATATAAATTGCCAGGACCAATAATTTTATTAACTTTTTTAATTTTTTTTGTACCATATGCAAGAGCTGCTATAGCTTGAGCACCTCCAATAGAATAAATTTCCTTAATTCCACATTTTTTTGCAGCATATAGAACGCCCGAGTTGTGTTTGCCATTATTTCTTGGATTAACCATTACTATTTTTTTAGTTCCTGCAACAATTGCTGGAATTGCATTCATTAGAACAGTGCTAGGATAAGAAGCAGTTCCCCCGGGCACATATATTCCAACGGAGTCTATTGGTATATATTTATAACCTAATTTATTTTGTAATTTATCTTTATAAAAAATATTTTTTACCTTTTGTTTAGAATGAAATTTAAAAATTCTACTAT
>CACJXT010000020.1 GCA_902597425.1 uncultured Pelagibacteraceae bacterium
TCTTCCATCAACTAATAATTTTGCTCCTTCTTTTACTCCAAGATCTACATAACCTTTTACCTTTTCTAAATGTTCTTTTGTAACCAATGGACCCATTTCTGATGATCTATCCATCCCTGGTCCAACTTTTAAGGCTTCAACTTTTTTAGTTAATTTATTTACTAAATTGTCACCAATATTACCAACAGCAACCGCAACAGACTGAGCCATACATCTTTCTCCAGCAGATCCATAAGCTGCACCCATTAAACCATTTACTGCTTGATCTAGGTCACAATCTGGCATCACAACACAATGATTTTTTGCTCCACCAAGAGCTTGTACTCGTTTTTCATTTTTAGCTGCATTTTCATATATATATTTTGCAATTGGAGTAGAGCCTACAAAACTTACAGCTTGGATATCTCTGTTCACCAAAATCGCATCAACAACTTCTTTATCTCCATTAATTACATTAAATACTCCATCTGGTAATCCAGCTTCTTTTAATAATTCTGCCAACCTAATTGAACAAGATGGGTCCTTTTCAGAAGGTTTTAATATAAAAGTATTTCCACAAGCAATTGCCATAGGAAACATCCACATTGGAACCATTGCTGGAAAATTAAAAGGTGTTATGCCCGCACAAACACCAAGAGGCTGTCTTATCGACCAACTATCAATATCTGTTCCAACATTTTCAGTAAATTCACCTTTCAAAACCTGAGGAATACCACATGCAAACTCAACAATTTCTAAACCTCTTGTTAGTGATCCTTTTGCATCTTCATAAACTTTTCCATGTTCAGAAACAATTAGTTTTGTTATTTCATCAGAATTTTTTTCTATTAGCTCTTTAAATTTAAACATTACTCTTGCTCTTTGAATTGGTGGTTTTAATGACCATGTTTCAAAAGTTTTTTTTGCAATTTTTACTGCGTTATCTAAATCTGATTTTGATCCTAATTTTACTTGAGATACTTGTTCTCCAGTTGCAGGATTAAATATCTTTCCAGTTCTATCAGAATTACCTGAAGTAATTTTGCCATTTACAAAATGTTGAATTAAATTCATTGTTAAAATTATTTAATATAAGTAGTTAGCTTGTTGCAAGCATTTTCTTTATTTCGGCAATAGCCTTTGCTGGATTTAATCCTTTTGGACAAGCATTTGTACAATTCATAATGGTATGACAACGATACAATTTAAATTCATCTGCAACTTTTTTTAGTCTTTCTTTTCTCTCGTCATCTCGACTATCAATGATCCATCGATAAGCTTGAAGCAATACTGCAGGACCAAGATACTTATCACCATTCCACCAATAACTCGGACATGCGGTTGAACAACAAGCACACATTATACATTCATACGCGCCATCTAATTTTGATCTATCTTCTCTCGATTGATAAATTTCCTTAGCTTCAACTTTTTTATTTGTTTTTAACCATGGTTCAATTGACTCGTATTGTTTATATAAAATGCTCAAATCACCAATTAAATCTTTTTTAACTTTTAAGTGAGGTAAAGGATAAATATTTATATCACCATCAATTTCTGCATGAGGTTTTGTACATGCCAAACCATTTTTTCCATCCATATTCATAGCGCATGAACCACATACACCATGTGAACAAGATCTACGATAAGCTAACGATGAATCAATTTCATTTTTTATTTTATTTAATAAGTCTAATACTTTAGAAGGACAGTTATCCATGTCTACTTCATATGTATCTATTCTTGGATTTTCACCTGATGAAGGATCCCATCTATAAATATTTACTTTTTTGATATTTTTTGATCCAGTGGTATCTTTATAATATTTGCCTTTTTTAACTTTTGAATTTTCAGGTAAATTTATTTGAACCATTAATATACTCTTTCTTGTGGTGGAAAATACTGAACATCAGAAGTTAATGTTGTTTTATGAACAGGCCTATAGTCAATTTTAGTTTCTTTTCCATTGCACCATGACAGTGTATGTTTCATAAATTTTTCATCATCTCTTTTTGGAAAATCATCTCTTGCATGCGCTCCTCTACTTTCTTTTCTTTGATAGGCAGAGTCCATTGTTATGATTGCTTGTCTTATTAAATTATCAAATTCTAAAGTTTCAACTAGATCAGTATTGTATATAAGTGATTTATCTTTAACAGATATATTTTCCATACCATCAAATGATTTTCTTATATCATTTATACCTTCTTTAAGAGTTTTGTCTGTTCTAAATACTGCACATTTTAATTGCATTGTTTTTTGCATTGCCAACCTTAAATCTGCTGTTTTATTTTCTCCATTTGCATTTCGAAGTTTGTCAAATCTTTCCAAACATTTTTCTGTTTCGGACTCTGAAATTTCTTCATGTGGAGTTTCTGGTTTTACTAATTCTGCGGCTCTTTTTGCTGCCGCTCTTCCAAATACCACTAGATCAATTAGTGAATTAGAACCAAGTCTATTTGCCCCATGAACTGAAACGCATGCTGCTTCACCAATTGCCATCAATCCTGGGACGATTTTTTCTGATCCATTAATGGTCATAACTTCTGCTTTATAATTTGTTGGAATTCCACCCATGTTGTAATGAACGGTAGGCACAACAGGGATTGGCTCTTTTGTAACATCAACATTAGCAAATAATCTTGATGACTCGGAAATTCCTGGTAGTCTTTCTTCAATTACTTTTGAATCTAAATGACTTAAATGCAGATGAACATGATCTTGTTCTTTACCAACTCCTCTTCCCTCATTTATTTCAATTGCAATAGATCTGCTCACTACATCTCTTGAAGCTAAATCTTTTGCTTTAGGGGCATAGCGCTCCATAAATCTTTCACCTTTTGAATTAACTAAATAACCACCTTCACCTCTAACTCCTTCTGAAATTAATGTACCATGACCATAAATTCCCGTTGGATGGAACTGAACAAACTCCATATCTTGCAATGGTAATCCAGCTCTTAAAATCATTGCATTTCCATCACCAGTACAAGTATGTGCCGAGGTTGATGAATAATAAATTTTTCCATATCCGCCAGTTGCAATTATTGTAATATGAGATCTAAATCTATGAATAGTTCCGTCATCTAAATTCCATGCAATAAGGCCTTTGCATGCCCCATCTTTCATTAATAAATCTAATGCAAAATATTCTATAAAAAATTCAGTATTATGTTTTAAAGCTTGTCCATAAAGAGTGTGCAATATTGCATGGCCTGTTCTATCAGCAGCAGCACAAGTTCTTTGAACTGTCTCATTACCATAATTTTTAGTCATACCACCAAAAGGTCTTTGATAAATTTTTCCATCTTCTGTTCTACTAAATGGAACTCCATATCTTTCTAACTCAATAACTGCTCTTGGAGCCTCTTTGCATAAATATTCAATACAGTCTTGATCTCCGAGCCAATCTGCTCCTTTAACAGTATCATACATATGCCAGCGCCAATCATCTTCTCCCATATTCCCTAAGGCAGCCGATATACCCCCTTGAGCGGCAGAAGTGTGACTTCTTGTTGGAAACACTTTTGAGATACATGCTGTCTTTAAACCAGCTTCACTTAAACCAACAGCAGCCCTTAATCCTGATCCACCAGCACCAAGCACTACTACGTCATATTCATGATCAATAATTTTATAAGAACTCATATATTTAAATTAAATAACACCATAATTATAATTAAAGGAACGATTATAGAAAATGTATACAACGTTTTATTTGCTATATTTTTTATTTTTTTATCATGAATATAATCTTCAAAAATTTCACTAATACTTAATGAAGAATAAAAGAAAGCTACAATCATTAAAAGCGATGTTAAAAATTTTGACGGTTGTGTAGAAAAAAAACTTACAATATCAACATAATCTTTTTCATAAATTGATACTAAATTAATAATAAACCATACCATTAATGGAATAAGAATTATTGAACTAACTTTAAGAAATATCCATTTTTTTGTTGTATTAATCATATTAAATAATTTGTTTTCCAATTAAATAAATTAGTATTGTTAAGACAAAAGACCCAAAAATAACAATCAGACCTGTAATTTTTGAAGTGATTAGTTCAAAACCATATCCAAAATCCCAAAACAAATGTCTGACTTCACTTAATATCTGAAAGCTAAATGACCAAGTCAAACATAATATTAAAAACTTACCTAAAAAAGATTGAAGAAAATATTTTATATATTCATAATTTGTTTCTCCCAGTAACAATAAAGCTATCCATAAGCATACTAAAGTTAATGCTACTATATTTATTACACCTGTAATTCTGTGCGAAATAGAAATTAATAAAGAAATATTCCAACTATAAATTTGAATATGAGGTGATAAAGGATTTTTATTTTCCATTTATTTAATTTTAATGAATGCTTCAGCAATTTCTACAGCGTTCAAGGCCGCACCTCTTAACAAATTATCAGAAACACACCAAAGATTAATTGTGTTTTTGTTGCTACTATCTTTTCTAATTCTAGAAATGAAAGTTTCATTTTTTCCTTCAGCTTCTACTGGAGTTATATAACCACCATCTTTTCTATCATCAATAACTTTACATCCATCAGCTCCATCTAGAGCTTCAACAACTTTTTCTAAAGTAAATGGTTTTTCAAATTCTATATTTAAGGACTCTGCATGAGAGACGAATACTGGAATTCTTACACATGTTGCTGTTAATTCTATTTTATTATCTAAAATCTTTTTTGTTTCATTAACCATTTTTACCTCTTCTTTGGTATATCCATCGTCAACAAACGAATCAATATGAGGAATTGCATTAAACGCTATTTGTTTAGTAAAATTTTTTGACGTTGCCAATTGAGGATCAGACCCCAATCCTGTAGTAAGTGGTATTGCGTCCTGTAAAGCTTTAAGTTCTAACACTTGATGAGTTTGATTTTTTAACTCGTCCATTGGCGCTTTTCCAGCTCCAGATGTAGATTGATAAGTTGAAATCACAACTCTCTTGATTTTAAATAAATCATGCAAGGGTTTTAAAACTATAACAAGTTGAGCCGTTGAACAATTTGGGTTTGCTATTATATTTTTTTTTATATTTTTAAGATCATTTGAATTAACATGAGGAACAATTAAAGGAACATCAGAGTCCATTCTAAAATGACTTGAATTATCTATAACAACTGAATGTTTTGCTGCAAGCGGAACATATTTTTCAGAAATTTTTCCTCCAGCTGAAAAAAAAAGCTATTTCAACTTTGGAAAAATCAAAAGTTTCTAAATTTTCAACTTCAATTTCTCTATTTTTAAATTTTAATTTTGATCCAGTACTTTTAGAAGATGCAACAAAATATAAATCAGCTACGGGAAAATTTTTTTTTTCTAAAACTTCAATAATTTTTCTTCCAACATTTCCTGTTGCGCCTACTATTGCTATATTCATGATGATTTAGTTATACTAAATGAAAGGTAAATCGCAAACTTTTCCCTCAAAAATGCTTTCATTTATTGATATTTTAAATGTTTGAGAAATTTCACAATAAGGCTTATCCAACATTGCAATTCCTATTACTTTTTTAAAATGTGGTGAATAAACTCCTGATCTTAGTTCACCTATTTTTGAATTTTTGTCATTAATAAGATTGATGGATTTTGATACATTTATCTCTTTAGCTTCAATCATTACTCCCATTAACTTTCTTTTAATTCCTTTTTTTTTAACTTCTTTCAATTTTTCTTTTCCAAGAAAATTTACATCAGTATCTAAATTCACATACTTGTCTAATCCACACTCAAGTGGGTTATCATTATTATCTATGTCATTACCATAAGATAGTAGGGCACTTTCAATTCTTTCGATTAGATTTGGACATCCAGGTTTTACATCAAATTCTTTACCAATTTTAAAAAGTTTATCATATAAATCAAGTCCAGATTTTGTGTCTTCTACATAAATTTCATAGCCTCCTTGTTTTGACCAACCTGATCTTGCAATTAAATGTTTTACTCCAAAAAATTCAAAATAATCAAAGCCAAAAAATTTCATTTCTGTAATTTTTTTTCCAAATATTTTTTCCATAAGTTTAAAAGATTTTGGACCTTGCACTGCTAATATATCTACATTTGGTTCAAATACTTTAACATCAAACTTGTTTCCAATTGCTAAACCTTTTGCAAATAGTATCACATCTGAATCTGCTATAGAAATCCACCAGCGTTGTTCATCAAGTTTTAATACAACTGGATCATTTATTATGCCTGCTTTGTCATCTATAATTGGACAATAATAACATCTTCCTACTTTAGATTTTGAAAGATCTCTACAAGTCATTAATTGAACTAATTTTGCAGAGTCTTTTCCAGAAATTTCAACTTGTCTTTCACCGGCAACATCCCAAACTTGAACATGTTCTTTTAGATGATAATAAGAATCTTCTAAAGATCCAAATGCAGAAGGCAGAAGCATATGATTATAAACCGTATAAGCTGTTACATTTTGTTTTTCAATTCTTGAAGTATAAGGTGTACTTCTAACTCTTCTTGATCTTGCAATAAAATAATTTTTCATTTTTATTATTTAGTTAAAAATTCTTTTACAATTTTTCTCATTTCAAATGCTTTTTCAAAAATTATCATATGTCCACAATTGTTAATTATTTTTTTTTCAGAATTTTTTATCATTGATGTCATTTTATTTCCTACTTCTAACGGAACCATTTTATCTAAATCACCAAATATACATAATGTTTGACAATTAATTTTTTCTAAAGATTCTTTGCCGCCTTTGTAATTGTTGCAAGCGTTTAAGTCTACAGCTAAAACTTCTCTAATTTCACGAGAGGAATTAATTATTTTTTTTACAGGATTACCCCCTATAAAAGCTTTTGATCCTTCATAACCCCACTTCATCATAAGTAAAATTGCTTTTTCATCACCTGCTTCTGCATAGTTGATAAGATCTTGATTAACTGGCATTTTGTAGCAGCCAGCAACCAAAACTAGGCTATTAATTAAATTTGGGTATCGAGATGCAAAATCAATTCCTACAAGACTACCTTGAGAGTGTCCTATAATAATTATTTTTTTAATATCAAGAACATTCATTAATGATTTCACCCAGTCAGAAATTTCTTCTATAGACTTTAGTGATGGACCCTCTGAATTTCCATGTCCTGGAAGGTCTACAGATAAAATATTAAATCCTTGTGATGCATAAAATTGCTCATGGAGAGACCAAACAATATGTGTAAGTCCACTTCCATGCATCAATAATATTGATGGTTTTTTTTTATCAAAATCCATGCCACCCGTAGAAGCGAACACGTTCTTCTCGTTAACGTCTAAATTCAGTTTAGCTCCTTAACCTTTTTCCTTAGTTCAAATTTTTGGATTTTTCCTGTTGAAGTTTTTGGTAATGAGGAAAATACTACTTTTTTTGGCAATTTAAATCCTGCTAAAGTTTCTCTACAAAACTTTATTATTTCTTCCTCTGTTGCTTTTTTTCCATCAATTAACTCTACGAATGCGCAGGGAGTTTCTCCCCATTTTTCATCGGGTTTAGCTACAACAGCTGCTAATGAAACTGCTGGATGTTTAGCTATCGTATTTTCAATTTCAATTGATGATATATTTTCTCCACCAGAAATAATAATATCTTTGGATCTATCTTGAATTTTAATATATCCATTTGGATAAGTTACAGCTAAATCGCCCGAATGAAACCATCCACCTTTCATTGATTTTTCTGTTGCCTCTTTATCTTTATAATATCCCTTCATAACAACATTTCCTCTTATCATAATTTCACCCATAGTTTTCCCATCCTTTGTAACAGGTACCATGGTTTCAGGATCCATAACTACTGCCCCTTCAAGATTTGGATATATAACACCCTGTCTTGCTCTAATTTCATTTTGTTTTTCTTGTTCTAAATTTTCCCACTCATCGTTCCACGCACATTGTAAAATATGTCCATAAGTTTCAGTCAATCCATAAACATGCATCACATCAAAGCCTAAATTTTGCATTTTCTCGAATATAATACTTGGAGGTGGAGCTCCTGCAGTTAATACGTGAACTTTTCTTTTTAATTTTTTTTGATGCTCTTTAGGAGCGTTAGCTATCATGTTTAAAACGATTGGTGCACCACCAAAATGAGTAACATCATACTTATCAATCAACTCAAATATTTTTTTAACATCAATATTTCTTAAACAAATTACTCGCCCGTGCAACATTGACATTGTCCATGTATAACACCATCCATTACAGTGAAACATTGGTACTGTATATAAAAAATTTAGTTTATTAGGCATGTTCCAAGCAGTTGCACTTCCAGTGGCCATTAAGTAAGAACCTCTATGATGGCAAACAACACCTTTGGGATTTCCAGTTGTTCCTGAAGTATAGCCTAAAGAAATAGCTTGCCATTCATCTTGTGGTTTTTTCCAATTATAATTCTCATCCCCTGTATTTAGAAACTGTTCATATTCATGTTCTCCAATTTTTTTTGCATCTGGAAGATTTGCATCTTTGTCATCTATATCAATTATAGTTACTTTAGATTTTACATTTGATAAAGCTTTAGTAATAACTTCATGAAATTGTCTATCAACTATTAAAACTTTTGCATCACTGTGTTCTAAAATATAACTAATTGTTTTCGGATCTAATCTTGTATTAATTGCATTAATAACTGCACCTACCATTGGTATTGAATAATGCGCTTCAAATATTTCTGGTGTATTAAATGCCATAATTGAAACTGTATCACCAACTTTTACTCCTATTTTATCTAGTGCACTCGCAAATTTAACACATCTTTTATACACTTCAGACCAAGTGTATGATCTACTCTCATAAACTATAGCTTCATAATTAGGGTAAATATTTTTTGTTCTTTCTAAAAATGAAAGTGGAGATAGTGGAACATAATTTGCTTCATTCTTATCAAGGTTTTTATCGTAATGGCTCATATTAATTAAATTTAAAGTTCATTATATAATCACTTCCAGTAGTAGCAATTTTAAAGTGATTCTCTGCTCTTGGCAAAACTCTTTTAAAATAAAATTTTGCAGTTTGTATTTTATCTTCATAAAAATTTTTATTATTATTATAATCTTTAAAGCTTACCTCTAAAACTTTTATCCATGAATGTGCTATAGATACAAAACCCAATGCTTTTAAATAATCGTTACATGCTGCACTTGCATCGTCTTTTGAGTTTTGTATTTTTTCTTTAATCCAAGCTGTAAAACTAAATAAAATTTCTATGTGATCATTCAATTCTTTTGTAAAAGGCTTAATTTTCTCGTTTTCAGTACTGCAATCATTTTTAATCATATCTAAATACTTATTAATTATATCGCCACCTTTATTAGTTAATTTTCTAAATACTAAATCAGCAGCCTGGACCGAATTTGTGCCTTCGTAAATTGGAGTAATTCTATTATCTCTATAAAGTTGTTCAATTCCTTGATCTTTTGTATAGCCATAACCACCATAAACTTGCATAGCTTCGCTTGTTATTTCCATGCCCATATCAGTAAACATTGTTTTAACTACTGGTGTCATTAAAGAAACAAAATCAGATGCTTCTTGTCTTACTTTTTCATCTTGATGATTAAGACTAACTTCTGTTTGTTGTGATAACCAAAAACAAAGTGCTCTTTCTCCTTCAATGATAGACTTCATATTAAGTAAGGATTTTTTTATATCCGCATGCTCAATTATAAAATCTGCACCATTAGATGATTTACTATTATTTGCTTTTCCTTGTTTTCTCTCTTTTGCATAACTTAATGAATTTTGATAAGCAATTTCAGAAATTCCCAATCCTTGAATTCCAACTACAATCCTCTCTAAATTCATCATTGTAAACATTGAATTAAGACCTTTGTTTTTTGGACCAATCATATAACCAATTGCTTCATCAAAATTTAAAACACATGTTGCTGAACCTTTGATACCCATTTTACTTTCAATAGATCCAGTAGAAACTCCATTTTTAGAACCAATAGATCCGTCATCCTTAACTAAAAATTTTGGGACAAGAAATAAACTTATACCTTTTGTGCCTGGTGGCGAATCTGAAGACCTTGCTATTACTAAATGTATAATATTCTCAGTAAGATCATGATCTCCAGAAGTAATAAATATTTTTTGCCCACTCAGTTTATAAGTTCCATCTGTTTGTTCTACTGCTTTAGTTTTTAACAATCCTAAATCTGTTCCGCACACTGGTTCTGTTAAACACATCGTACCACTCCATTTTCCTTCTACCATTTTAGGAAGAAATTTTTTCTTAATTGAATCGGTTGCATGTCGTAAAATACAATTATAAGCACCAATACTTAGTTCGCTATAAAGCTTAAATGAAAGACTTGCTGATGATAACATTTCATCAAAAAAAGCACTAACTGTTTTTGGCATTCCCTGTCCACCATATTTTGGATCACATGATAAAGATGTCCAGCCATCTTCAATAAATTTTTTATAAGCTTCTTTATAACCAGGTGGAGTTCTAACTACTCCATTTTCTAGAATAGTTGGATTTTCATCACCTGATTTTGCTAATGGCAATATGATATTTTGGTTAATTTTTGCCGCTTCTTCCAAAATATCCTTTACTAATTCAGAATTGACTTCTTTATATTTCTCTATTTCATTATAATTTTTATTATTTCTTAACTTATCAAAAAGAAACATCATGTCTTCAACTGGGGCAATATAAATTGGCATTCAAATACTCTAGAATAAATGATTAATTATTTCAATTTTGAAATTATGGCTTCACCCATTTCAGTGGTCGATACTTCTTTCATTCCTTTGGATAAAATATCTTTAGTTCTAAGCCCTTCATCTAATACATCTTGAACAGCCTTTTCTAAACCTTCTGCTTCTTTGTCTAAATTTAACGAATATCTTAATGCCATCGCAAAACTTAAAATTGTAGCTATTGGATTAGCAATACCTTTTCCTGCTATGTCAGGAGCAGCTCCATGTATAGGTTCATACATAGCTCTCATTTCACCATTTTTATTTTTTGCACCAAAAGAAGCTGAGGGCAAAAGACCTAATGAACCAGTTAACATAGACGCTTCATCTGATAACATATCACCAAATAAATTGTCAGTTACAATTACATCGAATTGTTTTGGATTTCTTAACAATTGCATTGCACAATTATCGGCAAGCATATGAGTTAATTCAACATCTTTATATTCTTTGTCATGTAATGATTGAACTTCTTCTTTCCAAAGTTGACCAGCTTCCATTACGTTTGATTTTTCACAAGAAGTAACTTTATTTGATCTTTTTTTAGCTAAATCAAAAGCAACTTTTGCAACTCTTATAATTTCGCTACTTGTATAAATATGTGTATTAATTCCTTTTCTTTCTCCATTGTCTATTGGCTTAATGCCTCTAGGTTCACCAAAATAAATTCCACCAGTAAGCTCTCTCACAATCATAATATCCAAGTCAGAAACTATCTCGGGTTTAAGTGTTGATGCATCTACCAACTGCTTAAAGCATATTGCTGGCCTTAAATTGGCAAATAATTTTAATTCTTTTCTTAATTTTAATAATGCTCGCTCAGGTTTTTTTGCAAATTCAAGTTTATCCCATTTAGGCCCACCTACTGCACCTAGTATAATAGCTTCACTCTCTAATGCTTTATAAAAAACTTCATCAGTAATTGGAGTTCCATGTTTGTCATAAGAAGCTCCCCCTGCTAAATCTTCATCGATCTCAAAATCCAAAGATTTATTTGAATTAAACCATTGAATAACTTTTTTCACTTCTCCAACAACTTCTGGACCAATACCATCGCCTGGTAAAAGTAATATTTTTCTTTTTTTTACTTTAATCATTAAATATCCATGGTTTTTTATTTTTTAATTCTGTTTCAAAAGAAGCAATTTTTTTAGATTTTTCTAAAGATAAAGCAATATCATCAAGTCCTTCTAATAAACATTTTTTCTTAAAAGCGTCAATTTCAAATTTAATTTCATTATTACCAAAAACAATTTTTTCTTCTTTTAAATCAATTTCTATTTCTTTTTGTCTTTTTGAATATTCTGAAAGTTCCTTAATTTTTTCTTCCTCTAATATAATTGGTAAAATACCATTTTTAAAACAATTGTTATAAAAAATATCTGCATAACTTGAACTTATTACACAAGTAATCCCAAAATCTAGCAAAGCCCACGGAGCATGTTCTCTTGAGGATCCACAACCAAAGTTTTTTCCAGCTATTAATATTTTCGATTTGCAATATGGCAGCTTATTAAGCGTAAAATCTTTAATCTCACTTCCATTATCATCATATCTCATTTCAAAAAATAAATTTTTTCCAAGTCCAGTTCTTTTAATTGTTTTTAAAAATTGTTTAGGAATAATCATATCTGTATCAATATTTACAATTGGTAAATATGCAGGAATGCTTTTAAGTGATTTAAATTTTTGCATTTAGTTTTGATACTTTCTTACATCTGCAAGATTTCCAGAAATTGCTGCCGCTGCAGCCATACCTGGACTAACTAAGTGAGTTCTACCACCTCTACCTTGTCTGCCTTCAAAATTTCTATTTGATGTTGATGCACATCTTTCTTCAGGTTTAAGTTTATCAGCATTCATAGCCAAACACATCGAACAACCTGGCTCTCTCCATTCAAATCCAGAATTTGTAAAAATTTTATCTAAACCTTCTTGTTCAGCTTGCTCTTTCACTAGACCAGATCCAGGAACAACCATTGCATGAATATGTGCTGCTTTTTTTTTATCTTTCAATATTTTTGCAGCCTCTCTTAAATCTTCTATTCTGCCATTTGTACAACTGCCAATAAAAACTTTATCTATTTTTATATCTTTTATTAAAGTATCAGGTTTTAAACCCATATATTTTAATGATCTTTCAATAGAATTTTTTTTATCAGTATCTTGTTCATAATTTGGGTTTGGAACTTTTCCATCAATTGTTACTACATCTTGAGGAGAAGTTCCCCATGTAACCATTGGACTGATTTCTTCACCAGTTAAATTTATTTCCTTGTCAAATTTTGAATCTGAATCTGTTTTTAAACTTTTCCAATATTCCATTGCTTGGTCCCAATTTTTATTTTTTGGTGACTTAGGTTTGTCTTTTAAATAATCAAAAATTTTCTGATCTGGTTCTATAAGACCCGCTCGAGCTCCACCTTCTATAGTCATATTACAAATGGTCATTCTTTGCTCAACGCTTAAAGAAGAAATTAAACTTCCTGCATATTCAACAACATGTCCAGTTCCACCTGCAGTTCCAATTTTTCCAATTATTTGTAAAATAACATCTTTTGAAGTCACACCCACTGCAAGTTTACCACTTACATTTATTCTAAAATTTTTTGCTTTTTTTTGAACTAAAGTTTGAGTAGCTAAAACATGTTCAACTTCAGAAGTGCCAATACCAAAAGCTAAAGCACCGAAAGCGCCGTGTGTTGCAGTATGGCTGTCACCACAAACAATAACCGTTCCTGGCTGTGTAAAACCTTGTTCTGGACCAATAATATGAACAATACCTTGTCTTTTATCTTTCATGCCAAATAATTCTATTCCAAATTCCTTACAGTTTTTTTCTAAAGTATCTACTTGTATCTTTGAATCTTTATCATCAATACCTTTAGATCTATCAGTAGTTGGAACATTATGATCTGCTACAGCAAGAGTTAGTTTTGGCTGTCTTACTTTTCTATTAGAACTTCTTAAACCTTCAAAAGCTTGTGGACTAGTAACTTCATGTATTAAATGTCTATCAACAAACAACAATGAGGTACCACCTTCTTGTTCATGAACCAGATGTTCATTCCAAATTTTATCGTAAAGTGTTAGGGGCATTTAGAAAAAAATTATTTTTTTTCTTTAGAACTTTCTTTTTTAGTTTCTGTTTTAACTTTTTTTGGTAAATCTTCTTTATTAGTTTTTGCTTCAACAACTTTTTCTTTTACTATCTCTGGTTTAGATTCAACAACTTCTTCTTTTACTATCTCTGGTTTAGCTTCAACTATATCAATTCCAATTTTTTTCTTAATTTTTTCTGCAATTCTTGCTGACTTACCAGTTCTTTCTCTTAAATAGTATAATTTTGCTCTTCTCACTTCTCCAGATCTTATAACTTTTATAGAATCAACTATTGAGCTAAATAATGCAAAAGTTCTTTCAACACCTTCTCCAAATGAAATTTTTCTAACCGTAAAAGAAGAGTTTATATCCCTATTTTTCTTAGCAATACAAACGCCTTCAAAATATTGAATTCTATCTCTTTTTCCTTCGGTTATCCTAACGCCAACTTTAATAATATCTCCTGGGAAAAATTCAGGAATTTTTTTCTCAGCTAAAATTTTTTTAACATTAGATTGGTTTATTTCTTCAATTGTTTTCATGTTAAGAGCTATCAAATTAATCCTTTTTATATTTTTGCCATAAATCTGGTCTTCGGTGGCGTGTTATAGCCTCAGATTGAGATAAACGCCAGTCTTTAATTTTACTATGATCTCCTGATAAAAGAACATCTGGAACATTTTTTTTCTCCCAGATTTGAGGTTTTGTATACTGTGGGCATTCTAATAGATTTTTTTCAAATGTTTCTTCAGGTAATGATCTAGAATTTCCAATTACACCAGGAATTAGTCTAACAATTGCATCGATTAATACGAAAGCTCCTATTTCTCCTCCTGATAAAATATAATCTCCTATACTAACTTCTTCTATATTTCGTGTTTCCAATAATCTTTGATCCACACCTTTAAAATGACCACATATAATATTTATATTTTTATGCATTATTTTTTTTGCATAAGTCTGATCAAACTTCTTTCCTTTAGGTGTCAAATAAATAATTGGTTCATTTTTATTAGTAATATTTTTATCTAAAGCATTGGCTACAACATCTGCTCTTATTAACATGCTGCTTCCACCCCCAAAAGGAGTGTCATCTACAGTCTTATGCTTATCTGTAGAATAGTCTCTAATATTAACGACCTCCAGTGACCATAATTTTTTTTCACGTGCTTTTTTATAAAGCCCAATATCTAATGGTCCTGGAAACATTTCAGGATATAAAGT
>CACJXT010000021.1 GCA_902597425.1 uncultured Pelagibacteraceae bacterium
AGGAAGAACAAAAAAATATTAGTAAGAAAAATTATTATTTAATTAAAAATGAAAAAGAAATTGATAAATATATTCAAGAAGCCGAAGAATCTGGAGAACTTGCGATAGATACTGAAACTAATTCTTTAGATGCACATCAGGCAAATTTAATCGGTATTTCATTAAGTACTAAAATTGGAAAAGCTTGCTATATTCCTATTGGTCATAAGTCTGACGATTGCCTTAAAAAAGAAATAGTTATAAAAAAATTAAAACCCTTGCTTGAAGATAATAGTGTTAAAAAAATAGGTCAAAATATTAAGTTTGATTTTATAGTTTTATACAAACATGGAATTAAAATGAATTCAATGGAAGACACCATGTTAATGTCTTATGTTCTTGATGCTGGAAAAAATCGCCATAATATGGACACCTTATCTAAAATTCATTTAAATCATAAAACTATAACTTTTAAAGAATTAGTAGGTACTGGTAAAAAAGAGATAAATTTTAGTGATGTTGAGTTAGACAAAGCTATGAAATATGCAGCGGAAGATGCTGATATCACATATAGACTTTATAAGATATTTAAAAAAAACCTTAAGCTAGAAAAACTAACAAATATTTATGAAATTTTTGAAAAACCTTTAATTGAAATATTGGCTTACATGGAGATTAACGGAATTCAAATTGATACAAAATTTTTGAAAAATTTATCTGAAAAATTTGAAAAAAAAATAAAAAATTTAGAAAAAGAAATTTTTACAATTTCAAAAAAAGAATTTAACATTGGTTCTCCTAAACAACTTGGAGAAATAATTTATAATGAATTGAAGATTGCTGTTTTAAAAAAAACTAGAAAAGGAAGTTTTGCTACAAGTGCAAGTGTTCTCGAAGATTTAGCTTTTAAAGGACACAAGTTTCCTCAATTAATATTAGAATGGCGACAAGTTTCAAAACTTAAGAATACCTACTCAGATTCTCTACCCGAACACACCAATCCTTACACAAAAAGAGTGCATACTTCTTTTTTATTAGCAGCAACCACTACAGGGAGATTAGCTTCTAGCAATCCAAATTTACAAAATATTCCTATTAAATCAGAAGATGGCAAAGATATAAGAAAAGCATTTGTAGCAGAAAAAGGATTTACGTTAATTTCTGCAGATTACAACCAAATTGAAATGAGAATATTGGCTGACTTGGCCGAAGTAAAAGAATTAAAAAAGGCTTTTAAAAATAATGAAGATATACATTCTTTAACTGCCAGCCAAGTATTTGGCATCGACATAAAAAAAGTTAATAAAGATTATAGAAGAAAAGCTAAAGCTATCAATTTTGGAATAATTTACGGAATATCACAATATGGTTTAGCTAAACAAATTATGGTTTCAAATAGTGAAGCTGAAGAATTTTTAAATTCTTACTTTTTAAAATTTCCTGAAATTAAACACTACATGGACACTACTATTAAGTTTTGTAGAAAAAATGGATATGTAAATAATATTTTTGGTAGACGAACGCATATTAATGGAATTAATGACAAAAATTACAATATTAGAAATTTTCAAGAGAGAGCAGCTATAAATGCCCCGATTCAAGGATCAGCTTCTGAAATTATGAGATTAGCGATGATTAGATTAGATAAGAAATTAAAAACATTAAAAAATACAAAATCAAAAATTTTATTACAAATTCATGATGAATTAATTTTTGAAGTACCAAATAGTGAAGTAAAAGCTATGACTAAAATAATTAAGGATGAAATGTCAAGTGTTACAAAGAGCGATCTACATTTGTTTTCAATACCATTTACTGTAGACATAAATATTGGTGATAATTGGGGAATACTTCACTAACTAACGGGTATTGCCCAAATAAGAACAATTTAGTATTTTTAAACTATATTATGTACAGACAAACAATTGCTTTAATAGATGATGATAGGAATATTCTTACAAGTATAAGTATAGCTTTAGAAAAAGAAGGCTTTAACGTTCAAACATATCTAGATGGAGAAAGTGCATTAATAGGTCTCACTAGAACACCACCAGATTTAGCAGTAGTTGATATTAAAATGCCAAAAATGGATGGAGAAGAACTTTTAAAAAAATTAAGAAAAAAAACAACATTACCCGTAATTTTTTTAACTTCCAAGGATGATGAAATTGATGAGTTGCTTGGATTAAAATTAGGTGCGGATGATTTTGTAAAAAAATCAGGAGGTTTTTCAATAAAAGTTTTAATTGAAAGAATTAGAGTGCAACTAAGAAAAAAAGATGTGGGTAATAATATTGAAGATGCAAGAAATATTATAGCACATGGAAAATTAAAATTAGATCCATCACAATTGGAATGTGAATGGGGTGGAAAACAATTACCTGATAAGCTTACGACTACAGAGTTTTTAATTGTAAAAGAACTTGCAAAAAGACCTGGAATTATTAAAGAAAGATCACAACTAATGGATATAGCCTACAGAGAAGATACTGACATTGAAGACAGAACCATTGACAGTCATGTTAAAAGAATTCGAAAAAAATTTAAAAAAGTTGATAACAGTTTTTCTGCAATAGAAACAAGGTATGGAAGTGGTTACCGTTGGAACGTTAGTTAATGTTCAATAGTTTTCTCAAAAGTTTATCTATTCTCAAAAAATTTTTATTCATAAATTTAATTGTTTTTATAATTATTTTAATTTTTACTATTGTTTACTTAAAAAGTATTCAGCCAAGTTTAATTAAAGATAAAACGGCTAATCATATTCAAATTATTGATAATACAATAAATCACATAAATAGATTAAAAATTAAATTTAATGAAGATAATATTAGAAAGTTTTTATTTTCAACGAGATTTCTTTTTCAAAATTTGGATAGAGTAATTATTTTTAACAGCGAATTTAATTTGATAGGTGATACTGACACATTAGATCTTGATCCTAGGTCTTTTTCACAAAAATTAAATGTAATTGAAATGGATATTGCAAGTAATAATTTAAAAAAAGAAAATAAAAAAAAAGAAATTTTAAAAAAAGATAAACAAGCTTCTTTAAGTGACATTTTAGTTAATTATGCCAATTCTCCAAAATTTGGAAAATCATATACTTTTACACAAGAAAGTTATGAACAGTTTTTATTAACTACAATTAAAAATGTAAATGATGGAAAAAATAATATTGGTTATTTAGTGATCACTGAAAGTGCGAATGATATTAGGGCAGCCATTAATGAAAGAAAAATTTTTATTATTAGAACAGCAATAGTTGCAGCAGTAGTTATTTTAATTTTTTCTTTCGTATTAAATAGATATTTTTTAAGGCCAATTAAGAATCTTGTTAATTATACAAAGTTAATTAAAGCAAAAAGTAAGCAAAAGACAAATATTGAAGCAATTAAGAACAGAAATGATGAATTAGGTATTTTATCTAATTCTTTAGACGAAATGACAAGTGAACTTCATAAAAGAATTAATACTGCAAAAAATTATTCAACAGATTTAGTTCATGAAATAAGAAATCCTTTAGCATCTTTAAAAAGTGCTTCAGAAATTATTTCTGAAACTGATAAACAAGAGCAGAGAAATAAGCTGATAAAAATTATTTCACATGATGTAGAAAGAATAGAAAGACTGATAACGGATTATTCACAAATGCTAAAAGATGAAGCTGCAATTACAACAGAAAAGATGAAAAAACTTGACTTAAAAGAAATTACTAGCTCTGTAGTAGACGACTATAATAATGTTTATAATTCAAAAAGAGGTATCAATATTCAATTAAAAACAAATGGATCAAATGGATATTTTGTTTTAGGTATTGAAAATAGAATTGAACAAATAATTGCAAATTTGTTAGATAATTCAATATCTTTTAGTAAAGATAATAAAAAAATTTATGTGGACCTTAACAAAGATCAAAATAATAATATTATTTTAAAAGTAATAGATGAAGGTGTGGGTTTTAAAGAAAAAGATACTAAAAAGGTTTTTAAAAGATTTTACAGCAATAGACCTGAAAAGTTTGGAGAACATACTGGTTTGGGCTTGAATATAGTAAAAAATCTTGTTGATCTACATAATGGAGTAATCACTGCGACAAATAGTAAAGATGATAAGGGAGCAATAATAGAAATTACTTTTCCATCTATAAACTTAAGTTGATTATATTTTATAAAGTTGCTAAAAACTCATCTCATGAATGATTATAAAGTAAAAGACATTAATCTAGCAGATTTTGGTAGAAAAGAAATTTCTTTAGCTGAAACTGAAATGCCAGGACTTATGGCATTAAGAAAAGAGTATAAAGGAAAATTTCCTCTTAAAGGTGCAAGAATTTTAGGATGTCTTCATATGACAATTCAAACTGCAGTATTAATTGAAACATTAGTTGAATTAGGTGCAGAAGTTAGATGGTCATCATGTAATATTTTTTCAACTCAAGATCATGCAGCTGCTGCTATTGCAAAGGCAGGAATACCAGTTTTTGCATGGAAAGGTGAGACTGAAGAAGAATATTGGTGGTGTGTTAGACAAACAATCGAAGGTAAAAAAGATTGGAAGCCAAATATGATACTTGATGATGGAGGAGATTTAACTGCATTAATGCATAAAGATTATAAAGAATTAATGAAATCAATTAAAGGTTTATCCGAGGAAACAACAACTGGGGTTTTAGCTCTAAAAAAAATGCAATCGGAAGGAAAATTACTTGTTCCAGCAATTAATGTTAATGATTCGGTGACAAAATCCAAATTTGATAATTTATATGGTTGTAGAGAGAGCTTAGTTGATGGGATTAAAAGAGCTACGGATGTTATGATGTCTGGAAAAGTAGCAATTGTTGCTGGATTTGGAGATGTTGGAAAAGGAAGTGCTGCATCTTTAAGACAAAGTGGTGCAAGGGTTATGATAACAGAAACAGATCCAATATGCGCACTTCAGGCTTCTATGGAAGGCTACGAGGTAGTTTTAATGGATGAAATGATTAAAGAGGCAGATATTGTAGTTACTGCAACAGGAAATAAAGACATAGTTACAGCAGACCATATGAGGGATATGAAAGACAGAGCAATACTTTGTAATATTGGACACTTTGATAATGAAATTCAAGTTGAAGCTTTAAAAAATTATAAGTGGGATGAAATAAAACCACAAGTTCATGAAATAACATTTCCAGATAAAAAAAGAATTATATTGTTAGCAGAAGGAAGATTAGTAAATTTGGGCTGTGCCACAGGACATCCAAGTTTTGTTATGAGTGCTTCTTTTACAAACCAAGTAACAGCACAAATAGAACTCTGGAATAATTCAGATAAGTATGAAAAAAAAGTTTATGTATTACCGAAGCATCTTGATGAAAAAGTAGCAAGATTACATTTAGATAAAGTTGGAGCTAAATTAACAAAATTATCAAAAGATCAAGCAGATTATATTAGCGTAACTCCAGAAGGACCTTATAAGCCAGATACGTATAGATATTAAGCTAGCAAAAAGATGAAAATCTCATCTATTCGCAAATTAGAAAAAATAACGAATAAAATTAAAAAAATAATCTCACCAGGAGATTCAATTTTTTTATATGGAGAAATCGGAGTTGGAAAAACTACATTTGTTAGGTTGCTAATAAATAGTTATGAAAAAGAAAATAAGATAAAAAAAAGTGAAGTTTTAAGCCCTACATTTAATATTGTTTTTGAATACAAAATTAAAAAATTTAAAATACATCATTTTGACCTATACCGGCTAAAAAATTTTAAAGATATTAAAAATATTGGGTTGTTTGAAAATAGTGAAAATATATTAACTTTAATTGAATGGCCTGAATTAATAAAAAATAAACCAATAAATCGAATTGATTTGTTTTTTAAATATGAAAAAGATTATAATGAAAGATCCGTGGATATAAAGCTTAATGGAAGATTAAAACTGCATGAAATTTGAAAATAGTAAAATAACTCAAATTAAAGGTGATGCTTCATTTAGAAAATTTTATAGAAAAAAAACAACAAATGCTAGTTCAATTATTGTTTATGCAAAAAAAGATAAAAAAAAAAATTTATTGAATTATGACTCAATTAACAAAATATTAATAAAAAAAAAAATCTCAGCTCCTAAACTTATATCAGAAAGTTATTCTAATAATTTTATAGAAGTTGAAGATTTTGGAAAGCAAACAGTATTTGATTTTATAAAAAAAAAAAATGTTAACAAAACAAAAATATATAATAAAATTTTATCAATTTTAATTAAATTACAAAAAATTAAGTTAAGAAAAATAAAAAGTTTTAAAAATAAATTTTATAAAGTTCCAAACTATTCCAGAAGAATTCTTTTTGAGGAAGCAAACTTATTTTTAAAATGGTATATTCCTAGAGTTGTTACTAAAAGTAAAAGATTTAAAATTAAAAAAGAGCTAAAAAAAATTTTATTAAACCTAATAAAAAAAATTGAGTTACCAAATGAAACATTTGTTCATAGAGATTTTCATGTATCCAATTTAATGATTATGAAAAATAAAATATTAATAATAGACACACAGGATGCTGTATACGGAAATGTTGCCTATGACCTAGCATCCTTAATTGATGATGTTAGGCTCAAAACATCAATGCATTTAAAAGAAATGATTTATCAAAAATATTTGAGCTTAAATAAAAAAAATATAAATAAAATAAAATTCAAAAATGATTTTGAAATATTGTCTGTTTTAAGAAATTTAAAGATTATTGGAATTTTTACTCGTTTAGCCCAAAGAGATAATAAAAAAAAATATTTAAAATTAATACCTTATGCTTGGAGACTAATTGAAAATAGAATTGATAAGAATGATATATTTATAGAACTTAAAAGAAAACTAGATAATAGCTTTACAAAAAAAATTAGAATAAAAAAATGAAAATTAATACAGCATTAATTTTGTGTGCAGGATTTGGCAAAAGATTAAATCCTTTGACATTAAATATGCCAAAACCACTCTTGAAAATAAATAATTTAACCTTGTTAGAAAACACAATAAATCTCATAAAAAATTTAGGTATAAAAAAAATTAAATTAAATACTTTTTATTTAAAAGATCAAATTCAAGTTTTTATTAAAAAAAAAAATTTTAATATTGATATTGAAATAATAGAAGATGGTGATGAGATTTTGGGTACAGGAGGTGGAATATTAAACATGATTAAAACATTATCTCAATCTGAGTCTGAATTTTTAGTTTTTAATCCAGATACGATTTGGGAATCTAGCTACATAAAAACTATAAATGAAATGATAAAGTTTTATTTTTCAAACTTAAATCGCAATACTTTAATGATTGTTAATAAAAATCTTAGTTTTGACAAAAGTCTTAAAGGTGATTTTACTTTATTAAATAAAAATGATTATGAAATTAAAAATCTTCTGGGTAAATTTTATGAAAATAATTTTATTTTTACAGGTTGCCAAATTATTAATTTAAGATTATTTGAAAATTTTTCTAACATGCCAGTCAAAAATTTTTCAATGTCGAAAGTATGGAAAAATTTAATAGATTCAGATGGTCTATTTGGCTTTGAAAGTAAAAATAAATTTTACCATGTTACTGATTTAGAAATTTATAATAAATTATTAAAAGATTATTAAATTTTTTGCTCTTCCTTTATCCAAATAATTGCATTGTGTAATTTCGAATTTGTTATTGAAATTTATAAATAATGGGTTTCCAGTAGGAATTTCTAATTTAGTAATTTGATTTTCGTCTAAATTAAATAAGTACTTACATATTGCTCTCAAAGAATTACCATGTGCAGATATTAATATATTTTTATTTTGTTTTAATTTATTTAGAATTTCTTTTTCAAAGTAAGGAAATACTCGTTCATAAGTATCTTTAAGAGATTCCGTATCAGGTATATTTTCAGAAGGAACATCTTTATATGCTTCAATATTTATTGGATGATAAGGGTTATTTTTGCTTAATGGATCTGGAGAAATGTTCCAAGATCTTCTAAACTCATGTACCTTTTGTTCTCCCAATTTTTTTTTCATTTCATCTTTATTTAATCCAGTTAATGATCCATAGTGTCTCTCATTTAATTGCCATGCTTTAACTATTTCATTGTCTTTAATTCTTAAAGTATTGAGTATTAATTTTAATGTCTCAATAGCTCTTTTTTGGTAAGAGGTAAAAAAATAATCAATTTTAAATTTTTTTTCTTTTAAAAGTTCTCCAGCTTTGCAAGCTTCAAGTTTACCTTTTGGAGCAAGATCAACATCAACCCATCCTGTGAATCTATTTTCTAAATTCCATTCACTTTGCCCATGTCTAACTAAAATTAAATCACTCATTTAATACACTTTAATAATTGATAGAGTATAACAAATTAATTAAATAATAAATATGAATAAACCTTTTGATTTTTTAAAAATTATTTTTCATTTTTTGAATATTATATTTATTTTTTTATATTTATTTCCTGGAAGTATTTTAGGTTGGTTTTTTTATGGAAATTTAAATAAACAACCGCAATTTACAGATTTTTTTATTAGTATTTCATCAAATCATTTTTACTCTTTTTTTCTTTTATCAAGTATAGGAATTTTATCTTATTCAAAACATAAAAAATTTAATTTACTAATTAAATACTTATTATTACTTTCTGTAATACTTGAGTTATCTCATCTGTTAATACCACAAAGAAGCTTTCAATTTGCTGATTTATTTGGAAATATTTTAGGTGTTATGGTAACTATTATTATACACAAGATTTGGAAAAATATATGAGTTCATTTGATGATAGAGAAAAAAGTTTTGAAAAAAAATTTGCACATGATGAAGAATTGCAGTTTAAAGTTAGTGCACGTAGAAATAAATATCTTGGTCAGTGGGCTTCTCAAATTTTAGGTTATGATCAGGAAAAAGAAACTGAATATATACAATCTGTTATAAAAGCCGATTTTGAAGAAGCAGGAGACGAAGATGTTTTTAGAAAAATTAAAACAGACTTAAAAGATCACAATATATCTGATGAGGAAATAAGAAAAAAAATGGATGAGCTTAATGAAAAAGCAAAGTCTGAGTTTAAATAGTTTTCTAATCATTATTTTATTTACCTTTTCACTTTCTTACAGTTCTGCAACAAATATTGTTAAGGGAAAAGCAAGAATTATTGATGGTGACACAATTAAAATTAAAAATGAAAAAATTCGTTTTGGAGGAATTGATGCTCCTGAGAGAAATCAAACTGGACATGAATTTTCGAAACAAAAACTTAAAGAGAAAATTGCCAACAATATTGTTACTTGTGTTAGAGAAAAAAATAAAGATTATTGGGGAAGAACAGTAGCTGAATGTTTTGTTAAAGGGGAAAGCATATCATCTTTTATGGTTAAAAATGGTTATGCTTGTGATTATGTAAAGTACTCAAAAAAAAAATATGCTAAAGATCAAAAAAATGCCAAAACTAAAAAATTAGGTATTTGGAAAATGGAATTTAACCTTTCTTGGGAAAAGAAATGCAAAAAAAAATGAAAAACATATATATTTTAATTTGTATTTTAATTTTAACTTCTTGCTCTTCAATTCCAAAAAATACTGCTGATGGTTGTTCAATATTTTCTGAAAGATATCTTTGGTATAAGCACGCTAAAAAGACTGAACAAAAGTGGGGAACCCCAATTCATTTGCAGCTAGCAATAATAAAAATGGAGTCTGACTTTGATTGGTTAGCTAAACCAAAAAGGCATAAGATTTTTAAAGTAATACCTTATAGAAGACAATCCAGCTCTTTTGGTTACTCACAAGCAGTAAAAGGAACGTGGAAGCAATATAAGGAAGAAACTGGAAATAAATTTGCAACAAGAACAAGATTTAAAGATAGTGTCGACTTTATTGGATGGTATACAAATAAAACTGAAAAAATATTAAAAATTTCAAAAAAAGATGCATTTAAACAATATCTTGCCTACCATGAAGGATGGGGCAATTATAAAAATTATAAGAAAAAACAAAAAGTTATTTTATTGGCAAAGAAAGTAGAAAATCAGTCAAATAAATATAAGAAGCAACTAAAAAAATGTAGCAAATCTCTTAGCACAAGAAAATATTTAATTTTTTAATTTAAATGTTTTTTTAATTCTAGATCGATCGCATCAATTCTCTTGGTATTTTTTGCAAGAGTTAAATACATTGTTGGTGTTACATATAAAGTAAAGAATGTAGAGATTATCATTCCTCCCAATATAGTTGAACCAACCGCAAGTCTTGATCCTTCACCAGCTCCAGGACCGATATTTCCTATAACAAGAGGAAGCATTGCAAACATTGTACTTAAAGAAGTCATTATGATTGGTCGAATTCTAAGCTGACATGCTTTAACTAAAGCTTCCTCAATTTTAATGCCAGTTGTCCTCAATTGATTTGCATAGTCTACAATTAAAATACTGTTTTTAGTAGATATACCTATAAGTATAATCAAAGCAATTTGCGAAAATATATTTACCGAGCTATTTAAAAGTAAAATAAAAACTAATCCACCGAAGACTGCAAGCGGAACAGTTAGTATAATTATAAAAGGGTGAATGAAAGAATTAAATGTTGCTGCCATAACTAAATAAGCAGTTAATAAAGCAAGAGCAAAAATTAAATATATCTCATTTGTTGTTTCTTTTAATTCCTCAGATTTTCCTTTCCAAGTAATTTGGTTTTGTGGAGCGACTTTAATCATTACATCTTCTAAATATTTAATGGCTTCTGTTAGAGTATAATTTTCTGAAAGAGCAGCTGAAATCGTAACAGCTCTTTGACGATTATATCGTGGTAATGCCTCTGCAGTTCCTTTTTCTTTAAACTCAACAAGACTTGCTACAGAAACTAATTTTCCTGTTGTTTCAGATCTTACGAAGATTTTTGATAGACCATCTTTATCTCTTCTATCAGCTAAATATTGTTGTAATATAATTGGATATTCTCTTCCCTCTTTACTAAAAGAAGTTACTCTCTTTCCACCATAAAGTGTCTCAAGAGTTCTTCCAATATTTTCTGTAGACACACCTAAATCATTCGCTCGATTTTTATTTGTGATTAATTTTACCTCGGGTTTATTTTTTGTGTAGTCGCTCTCTATTCGAGACATATTTCTGTTTTTTCTAAGCTCTCTCAAAACACTATCTTGAATTTCTTCAAGTTCCTCGTAGCTAGATCCATAAATAACCAATTGTACTGGTTTGTTATAGCTTGAAACTCTTATTCCTTGAGGAGATATTGGGAAAGCAAAAGTTTCAGGAACCGAAACTACCTGTCCAATAGCTTCCCTCAAGATTTGTTGACTACCCTTTTCTCTGTTTTTCCACTCGTCTAATAAAGCAATAATAATAAAAGTATTATAGGTCGTTGCAGATCTACCAAAACCTGGAACTCTCATTATTAGTCTTTCATAAGGACTATCTTTAGCTTGTAATAACCTTAAAATTCTACCTTCAATTATTTGAGCTTTTTCTTGAGTATATTCAAATGAACTTCCTTCATCAGTTGATCCAATTATTAAATATGAACCTCTATCTTCCATTGGTAAAAGCTCTTTTTTTGAAAAATTAAAAAGATATCCAGATGCACAAATTATAAAGATTATGAATACTGAAATAGTTTTTTTCTTAGTAATCCAATATTTAAGCGAGTCTATATAAAATCCAGTAAATGATTTAAATCCATTATTAAACTTTTTAACAAAGAAATTAATTTTCTCTTTTTTATTCAAAAACTTACTTCCTAGCATTGGAGATAAAGTTAATGCTACAAAAGAGGATACCACGATTGAGAAAGACAATGCTATTGCAGTTTCTTTAAATAAAGTCCCAGAAATTCCTTTTATAAAAATTAATGGTAAAAAAACTGCAATTAAAATTAATGTGGTGGCAATAATAGCAAAAGTAATTTGTTTCGAACCTTTGTATGCTGCAACTAATGGTGTTTCTCCATTTTCTATTCTAGTATAAATCGCATCAGTCATAATCACAGAATCATCTGTAATTATTCCGATTGCTAAGATGAAACTTAATAAAACAAAAATATTTATTGATAGATCAAAAACATATAATCCAAGGAATGACCCAATTAAACTAACTGGTAATGCTACAGCTGGTACAATTACTGCTTTAAAATTACCAAGAAAAAGATAAATGATTAAAACAACTAAAATAAAAGCAATAATCAAACTTTTATATACTTCCTCAATTGCAGCACCTATATATGTGGCTCTATTAAATGCTATTTCTAATTTTAAACCATCGGGTAAAGATTTGTTAAGCTCTTTTATCCTAACTTTTATTTGATTAGAAAGTTCGACTGTTGAAGCTCCACTTTTTGCATAAATTCCAATTCCAACAGTTTTTAAATTTACAGCATTTTTTCTTTGTGCTTTAAATAAAGTTTTTTCTGAAACGGGTCCAAATTCTACATCAGCCACATCAGAAAGAATTATTACTTTTTCTTTATTTTTTTTAAGAGGTAGTTGCTTTATTGTCTCTATGTTAGTGTAAGATTTATCAATATTTAAAGTTAAATCTTTATTGTTAGCTTCCAAGGTACCAGCTGGAAGGTTGATATTTTCATTTCTTAAAGCTCTTTCCACCTCTTGAATAGTAAGATTATTTGAAGCCAATTTAATTGGGTCTATCCAAACTCTGACACTAAGTTCTCTTAGGCCACCAACTAAAATTCTTCCAACATTTGGAACACTTGAAAATGCATCTATAAGATACCTTTCAGCATAATCTCCAAGATCTAGATCGCTCCAGGTTGGAGATGAAAGTGCTACCCACATCGTTGTTGTGAAACCAGCCGCTTGTTTTAAAATTTGTGGTGGATTTGACTCACTCGGTAGATTATCAACGACCCGAGCAACTCTTTCTCTTATATCGTTTGCTGCATCATCTAAGTCTATATCTGTATTAAATTGGATGTTAATTCTACTTCTACCATTTAAAGAGCTAGAGTCGATATTCTTAATACCCTCAGCTCCTCCTATAACATCTTCAAGTTTTTGAGTTATTTCTTCATCTACTATTTCTGCTGATGCTGATTTATAATCTGTTTGAACTTGAACAACTGGAGGCTGAATACCATCAGGGAGCTCTCGAACTGGTAACTCTGAAAAAACAAATACACCAAAGATAATTAATATCAAAGACATAACCCATGCTACAACAGGTCGTTTAATACTAACTTCAGTTATATACATTTATTTATTTTTTCTCTTTTTCAGATTTTTTAAAAATATTTTTTAACCAATCAAACTTACCTTTTTTTTCTTCAGCTTTTTTTTGTTTCTTTTTTCCACCCCAACCAGAGTTTCCTTGTTTTTTTTTGGCACCTTTTTCAATTGGTCTGATAGTTAAATTGGGTCTAACTTTTTTAGTCCCTTCAGCAACTATTTTATCTCCACTATTTAAACCATCTAATATTTCTACAAAGCCCAAATATCTGTCACCTATAGTTACTTTTGTTTTTGCTACTTTATTTTTCTCATCAACTTTATAAATAAAAACATTTTCACCTTCTACTATTGTACTTGTATCTGGTGCACTTAAACCATTTCTTACATCATACTTAATTGAAATTTCTAGAAATGAACCTGGTAATATTTCACCAGATGCATTATCCATTTTTATTCTAGTAGCTAAAGCTCTAGTATCTTCACTAATTCTGCTTGCAAAAGAGTCGACTTCTCCTTTGTAAATTTTATTTTTATAACCAGAAAATTTAATATCTACTGGTAAACCAACTTTGATAAATGGCACAAAAATTTCAGGTATATCTACATCACAATATATATAACTAGTATCTTCAAGATTAATTAGTATTGAGGATTTAGAAACTTCTAAATCTTCAGAAAATTCTCTTTTTCCAATAACACCATCAAATTGTGCAGTAATTTTTCTGTTTTTAAGATTAGCAATTACCTCACCTTTTTTAACCTTTTGGTTAAAATTTATAGGTTTAAGTATTTCGTATTTTTCTATCTTAAATGATTGTGTTTGAATTGGAGTAGCTGTTCCGTATGTGCTAATAACATTTTCAAAAACTCTCTCTTGAGTAGTAGTTACTATTATTCCTGGAGGAGGTCTTTTACTAAACTTTTTCTCAAAGTGCATTCCAATCATTGTTCTTGCAACAATGACACCAGCGATTATTAAAAAAAATATTATAATTATTGAAGTAATTTTGGTTGATCTTTTCATTTTAATTATTTTAATTTACCGTATTCTGCCCAAGAGCCATCATAAATTGTAGGCAAATATCTATCATTAATTATA
>CACJXT010000022.1 GCA_902597425.1 uncultured Pelagibacteraceae bacterium
ACACCTATTGATGTTGCGATTATTATAAAATAAATTGGAAAAGATTTGCTTAAGGCAGCTAAAGCTTCTGGAGATATTTTACCAGCAAAAAAAGTGTCTACAATATTATATAGTGTTTGAAAAAGAGTACCTACCATAGCGGGTAAAGCAAGTTTCTTAACTAAATTTGGAACATTGTCTTTCAATAAATTCATATTTTAAAATTCTTTTTGGAATATGTGCTTCTTTCCAAGCTTTTTTGCAAGATTAATTTGTTTTTGTCTCATTCTAAATCTTTCTTTTTGAGACTTTGTTAAGTTATCGTGACAATTTGGACACGAGACTCCCTCTTCGTATTTATTAGATTTTTTATCTTTATTTGATATAGGTATTCGACAACCACTACACATTGAAAAATTTCCTGGGACTAGTCCATGTTTTATAGAAACCCTGTTGTCAAAAACGTAACATTCGCCTTTCCAAAAACTTTTACTTTTTTTAATTTTCTTTAAATAATTAATAATTCCGCCCTTTAATTGATATACATTTTTAAATCCTCTTTTTTTCAAAAAAATACTAGCTTTTTCGCATCTAATTCCGCCAGTGCAAAACATTGCTATAGTTTTATCTTTATTTATTTTTTGAAGATATGTAGGAAATTCTCTAAAATTATTAACTTGAGGATTTATAGCGCCTTTAAACGTACCAACTTTATATTCAAATGGTTTTCGAGCGTCAATCAAAAATGTATTTTTGGTATTAATTAATTTATTCCATTTTAAAGGATTAACATAATTTTTTATTTTTCTTTTAGTAATTTTTATTCCCATAGGAACAACTTCTTTTTTTATTTTAACTTTACCTCTATGAAAAGGTTGGAATTCACATTTAGAGAAATTTAAACTATCGAAATTATGAAATTTAAATGTTTTTTTAATTTCGTTTATTGCTAAATTTAATTTTTTTTTGTTTGATGATATTGTTCCATTAATACCTTCAGAAGAAAGAATTATTGTACCTTTTATAGAATTAACAATAAAAAAATTTTGTAATTTTTTTTTGTTTTTTTTAATATTAATTAATTTTTTAAACTTATAAAATCCTGAAATATAAAACATTAAAGCTTTCTACAGATTGTAAGGCCATCACCAACTGGAATAATTAAGTTTTCAGTTTTTTTATCTTTATTAACATAAGTATTAAATTCTCTAATATTAATTGTTAAGTTATCTTGAATTTTTTCATCTACTACTTCACCATGCCATAAAACATTATCAATTATAATTAAACCATTTTCATCTACTAAATCTAACGATTTGTCATAATAATTTTTATAATTTTCTTTATCAGCATCAATAAAAACAAGATCAAATATTTTATTTTGAAGTTTTAAATTATTAAGACTTTCTAATGCTGGGTTGACAATAGTTTCAATTTTATTTTGTTGCTTTGCTTTTTTAAAAAAATTTTTTGCAACTTCTGTTGTTTTTTCATTTTTATCTAGAGCAAGTAATTTTCCATCTTCTGGCAATGCTAGAGACATAGATAGAGCGCTTAAACCAGTAAAAGTACCTATTTCTAGAATTTTTTTTATATTAGAAGTCTTAATAATAAAATGTAATAAATGGCATTGAGAAACAGAAATTTGCATTCTTTTAATATCCCCCAAACTTTGATTATATGTAATTATTTCTTTTTGAATTGGATTTAGTTCTAATGAGTGATTATTTATATATTTTTCAATTTTTTCATTAATGGCTAGATTTGAGCCCATTCTATTTTAGTTTATTTTTTAAAATCTCATTTACCAATTGTGGATTAGCTTTACCACTAGAAACTTTCATTACTTGCCCAACAAAAAAACCAAATAATTTATCTTTTCCTGATTTATAATCCCTAACTTTGTCTTGGTTATTTTTAATTACTTCATCAATTAATTTTTCTAATTCTTTAGGATCGCTTTGCTGTTTAAGGCTTTTTTCCTCAATAATTATTTTTGGATCTTTATCTTCTTCTGACATTATTTCAAAAACTAATTTAGCAATCTTGCCTGAAATTGTTCCATCTTTAATTAAATTGATCAATTTAGATAGGTTTTTTGCGCTAATTGGACATTGAGATATTTCCAAATTTTTTTCATTTAATAGGCCAAATAATGCACCAGTAATCCAGTTTGTGGAAAGTTTGACATCTGATTTTTTAATGACTTCTTCAAAATAATTAGAAGTTTCAAAATCTGCTACTAATATATTGGCTTCATATGGTGATAATTTAAATTTTTCGATAAATCTTTTTTTCTTTTCATCAGGTAATTCTGGAATATTTTTTTTTAAATCATTAATAAATTTATCACTAATTTCTAGAGGTAATAGATCTGGATCAGGAAAATATCTATAATCATGAGCGTCTTCTTTAGATCTCATTGAACGAGTTTCATTTTTTTTAGTATCAAATAGCCTGGTTTCTTGATCAACTTTTCCACCTTCTTCTATAAGATCAACTTGTCTATTGGCTTCATACTCAATTGCCATTTGCATAAACTTAATTGAGTTTACATTTTTAATTTCGCATCTCGTTCCAAATTCTTTTTTACCTTTTTTTCTTACAGATACATTAACATCTGCTCTTAAAGAACCTTCTTGCATATTTCCATCACAAGTGCCTAAATATCTCATGATTGATCTTAGTTTTTTAATGTAAGCATTTACTTCATCGAGTGATCTCAAATCTGGTTTACTTACAATTTCCATTAATGCAACACCAGATCTATTTAAATCAACTAGAGTACTCTGTGGATCAACATCATGGATACTTTTACCAGCATCTTGTTCTAAATGAAGTCTTTCAATACCAACTATTTTTTCTCCTGAGGGTAAATCTAAAACAACTGATCCTTCTCCGACAATAGGATTTTTATATTGTGAAATTTGATAACCTTGAGGTAGATCAGCATAAAAATAATTTTTTCTATCAAAAATTGATTTTTTATTTATTTTTGCATTTAATCCTATTCCAGTTTTTACAGCCTGCTTTATACAAAATTCATTTATTACTGGTAACATCCCCGGAAAAGCAGCATCAACCAAACTAACTTGAGTATTTGGCTCAGCACCAAACTTGGTTGGTGAACTCGAAAAAAGTTTTGACTCTGATAAAACTTGAGCATGAACTTCTAAACCAATAACTACTTCATACTCATTACTGTTTTTTTTTATTAAATATTCAGATTGATTTTTAATCATCATATCCACCAATCATTTATTTTATTTTTAAAATTTATTTGTTTTTCCATAGAATAAGCGATATTAAGAATATTTTGTTCATCAAAAGCTTTTCCAATTATTTGAAGTCCTAATGGATATCCTTTTGAATCGTTTCCAGCAGGTATCGATATTGCAGGTAATCCTGCTAGATTAACTGGTACCGTAAATATATCATTTAAATACATTGATACAGGATCATTAGTTTTTTCACCAATCGCAAAGGCAGAGCTTGGTGTAGATGGAGTAAGTATAGCATCAACTTTTTTATATGCTTCATCAAAGTCATTTTTAATTAATCTTCTGACTTTTTGAGCTTTTAAATAATACGCATCATAGTATCCTGAAGAAAGCACATAAGTACCTATCATAATTCTTCTTTTCACTTCATTACCAAAACCGTCTGATCTTGTTTTTTCATACATATCAATTAAGTTTTTACCATTTGATCTAAATCCATATTTTACTCCATCGTATCTTGCTAAATTAGATGATGCTTCAGCTGGTGCTACAATATAGTAAGCTGGCAAAGCATAATTTGTGTTAGGTAGAGATATATCAACTGTTTCACCACCGGCTTCCTTAATGATTTTAATTCCCTTTTGCCACAAATCATCAATTTCATTTGGCATATTTTCTACTCTATATTCTTTAGGTATTCCTATTTTTTTTCCTTTAATATTATTAGTCAAAAGTTCACTATAATTATTTCTTTTATAATCAATTGAAGTTGAATCATTTAAATCGTAAGAGCTAATAATTTCTTGAATCAAAGCACAGTCTTTAACATTTTTTGCCATGGGCCCAGCCTGATCAAGTGATGACGCAAAAGCAACTATTCCATATCTAGAACAACTTCCATAAGTAGGTTTAAGTCCAACAGTACCTGTAAACGAAGCTGGTTGTCTTATAGATCCTCCTGTATCTGTACCAATAGTTATTGGAGTAAGATTAGCTGCAAGAGCCGCAGCAGATCCGCCAGAAGAACCACCAGGAACTAAATTTTTATCAATAGGGCTTTGAACATTCCCAAAAAAACTAGTTTCATTGGATGAACCCATAGCAAACTCATCACAATTTAATTTACCCAAGAGTATTGCACCTTCGTTCCAAAGATTTTGTGTTACTGTTGACTCATAAGTTGGAACAAAATTATTTAATATTTTGCTTCCAGCGGTAGTTTTTACTCCCTTTGTACAAAATAAATCCTTAACTGCTATAGGTATACCTGGGAGCTTACATTTAAAATTTGGTTTATTATCAAATTTTTTAGCTTTTTCGATAGCTGATTCAAAATCTTCTGTGATATAGCAATTTAAAGTTTTTGATTTTTCTGCTCTTTCAATAAAACTTTTAGTTATTTCTTCTGAAGAAATTTTTTTATTTTTAATATTTTTAACTAATTCTGTTAAATTTTTAGAAATTATATCATTCATTATTCAACAACCTTTGGTACGACAAAAAAATCTTTATTCTCAGCTGGAGAGTTTTTCAATATTTGATCACGTATATTTTTTGATTTAATTTCATCTTTTCTTAATTGAAGTGTTGTTTCAGCGATAGATGTTAGAGGCTCAATTTTATCAGTATTCAGCTTATTTAATTTTTCTATAAACTCAAATATTGAATTTAAATCACCGGCCAATTTTTTAGCTTTTTCTTCTTCTAAAGAAATTCTAGCTAATTTAGATATATGTTTTACTGTTTTAAGATCAATTGCCATGTGATAGTTAAGTATTAGGCAAACTACCACTTAAGTTTAAAAGATACAATATGATCACTATAGAAGAATTTAAAAAAAAAATTACTAAAAAAACGAGATTAATTGGTTTGGATTTAGGTTCAAAGAGAATCGGTGTAGCTATTTGCGACGAACATCAAGTTATAGCAACTCCTTTTAAAACAATACAAAAAGATAATTTTGACAAGTTTTTGAATGAATTAAAATTAATCATAGAAGAAAATAACATTGGGGGAATTATTGTTGGTAATCCTATAAATATGGATGGTTCTTTTGGTGCTGCTTCTCAATCTGTTAACGATGTTTGTTCAAATATATTAAAAAACATAAATATTCCTATTTCCCTTTGGGATGAAAGATTATCAACTATTGCTGCTTTTAATTTATCTAGTCAATTAGACATAAAAGTTTCAAAAAAAATTAAAAATATAGATCAAAATGCTGCTGCCTTTATACTTCAAGGGTTTTTAGATTATCTAAAAAATTAATACTTGCATTATTGCAGGTTAATAGCTATAGAGTTAGTTTTAATGGCTATCAAATCACAAAAAGCTGTTAAAATTTCCCAAAAACATCTACTAGGTATTCAAGATTTATCAATTTCTGATGTAAATCTTATCCTTAACGAAGCTAAACAATTTATTAGTTTAAATAAAAGTAAAAATAAAAAATTAAATGTACTTAGAGGAAAAACACAAATTAATTTATTTTTTGAACCTTCAACAAGGACACAAAGTTCTTTTGAACTGGCTGGAAAAAGATTGGGTGCAGATGTTATGTCAATGAATATAGTTAATTCTGCTATTAAAAAAGGAGAAACTTTAATTGATACAGCAATGACATTAAATGCAATGCATCCTGATCTAATTGTAGTAAGGCATCAGGATTCTGGGGCTTGTAATTTGTTATCACAAAAAGTTAATTGTTCTGTAATAAATGCTGGAGATGGAAGACGCGAGCATCCTACTCAAGCATTACTTGATGCATTAACAATAATTGAAAAAAAAGAAAAAATTCAAGGATTAAAAATTGCTATATGTGGTGACATACTTCATTCTAGAGTTGCTAGATCAAATATTTATTTACTAACTATGCTTGGTGCAGAAGTAAATATAATTTCTCCTACAAACCTAATGCCCGAAGATATAGAAAAGTTTGGTGTTAATAAATTTTCAGATATGAGAAAAGGATTAAAAGACTGCGATATCGTCATGATGCTAAGATTGCAAAATGAAAGAATGACTAGTTCATTTTTATCTTCTAATAGAGAATATTATGAATATTATGGATTAACTCCTGATAAATTATCTAATGCTAAGGATGATGCTTTGATTATGCATCCAGGTCCAATGAATAGAGGAATTGAAATAGATACAAACTTAGCTGATGACATAAATAGAAGTGTAATCAAAGAACAGGTAGAATTAGGTGTAGCTGTAAGAATGGCCTGCATTAAAATTTTCTGTATATAAATGAAAAAGCAATATTTTTTAAATGCAAATATAATTGATACACACAATTCATTAAATGAAATGGGTGGATTAATTATTGATGAAAATGGTTTGATTGAAGCTATAGGAAAAAAAGTTAATAAAAACAATATACCCACAAGAGAAAAAATTATTGATCTTCAAGGAAAATATATATTCCCAGGAATAATAGACATGAGAGTTTTTGTTGGAGAGCCTGGATATGAGTATAAAGAAAATTTCAGAACATTAAGTAATGCTGCTTTATCAGGCGGAGTTACATCAGTTGTTACAATGCCTAACACAAATCCTATAATTGATAATGTGTCAATAGTGGATTTTTTAAAACGAAGAGGTAGAGATAAATCTAAAATTAACATTTTCCCAACTGCATCTTTAACTAAAAATCTAGAAGGCACTAATATGACTGAATTTGGTCTTCTTCAAAAAAAAGGAATTATTGCATTTACTGATGGTTTAAAAACTATCCAAAATACCAGATTAATGTCTAGAATTATGAAATCAGCTCATGATTTAAATTCTTTAATACTTCAACATGCAGAAGATTTAGAATTATCAAAAGATGGAATGATAAATGATGGAATTATTTCTACAAAACTAGGATTACAAGGAATCCCAGATTTAGCAGAGCTAGTAATTATTGAAAGAGATTTGACTTTGTTAGAAAGTATTAAGTGCAGATATCATATTTCACAAATTTCATCTAAAAAATCTGTAGAAATTATTAATGAAAGAAAACAGAAAGCTAAATTTACATGTGGTGTTTCAATAAATAATTTATCTTTGAATGAAAATGATATTGGAGATTTTAGAACTTTTTTAAAGCTCTCTCCTCCTTTAAGAACCGAAGAAGATAGAATATCTTTAGTAGAAGGTTTAAATAATAAAATAATTGATGTTATTGTTTCAGATCATAAGCCAGAAGATGAAGAACAAAAAAGACTTACTTTCTCACAAGCTGCAACAGGTTCATCTGGCATTGAAACATTGTTGCCTCTAAGTCTTGAGCTTTATCATAATGATTCTGTTAAATTGGAAACAATAATTCAGGCACTAACATCTAATCCTGCTAAGATTTTGAAAATTAATAAAGGCAATCTTACAATTGGTAATGATGCTGACTTCTGTATAGTAGATATAAATAAACCTTGGATTGTAAAAAAAGACAAATTAATTTCAAAATCTAAAAATACTTCAATTGAAAATAAAAAGCTTCAAGGAAAAGTTACAAATACATTTGTAAAGGGTGTTGAATTATTTAAGCTGTAAATATGGAAATTTTAATTATATCTATATTATCATACCTTGTAGGATCAATACCTTTTGGATTTATTTTAATAAAATTTTTTTTAAAAAAAGACATTAGAGATATTGGATCAGGTAATATTGGGGCAACAAATGTATTAAGAACTGGAAATAAATTTCTTGGATATGGAACTTTATTTTTAGATATAATTAAGGCAGTAATTCCAGTTGTTTATGTAAAATTAAATTATCCAGATTATGTTTTTGTTACTTCTTTATGTATTTTTTTAGGTCATGTTTTTCCAATTTGGCTTAAATTTAATGGAGGAAAAGGTGTTGCAACATATGTTGGAATATTATTTTCAATTAATATAACCATAGGTTTTGTTTTTGTTGCAGTTTGGTTTTTAACATTTTTAATTTCAAAATATTCTTCATTATCATCACTACTTGGAAGCTTAAGTGTTCCAATTTATTTATTTATTTTTACTGCTCAAAATTTAGTTTTTTTCTCAATTATGTTTATTTTAATAATTTATACACACAGAGAAAATATTAAACGCTTGAAAAATAAAGAAGAAAGTAAGACAAAAATTTATTAATTTGACTATCGAAACCTTTTAGATAGTTTGTAAAAATATGAATCTCGTAATAGTGGAAAGTCCAGCTAAAGCAAAAACTATTAATAAATATTTGGGTGAAAATTATACTGTTTTAGCAAGCTACGGACATATAAGAGATCTCCCTTCTAAAAATGGTTCTGTAGACCCAGAAAATAAATTTAAGATGATTTGGGAAGTTGATAGTTTTTCAAAAAAATATCTCAAAGAAATAACCGAAGCTGCCAAAGATTCTAATAAAATTATTTTAGCAACTGATCCTGATAGAGAGGGTGAAGCAATAGCTTGGCATGTAAAAGAGTTTCTTGAAGAAAAAAAATTGCTTAAAGACAAAAAAATAGAAAGAGTTGTTTTTAATGAAATTACCAAAAAAGCGGTAACTAATGGGATCGATAACCCAAGAAATATAGAATCTAATTTAGTTGATGCCTATATGGCAAGAAGAGCTTTGGATTATTTGGTTGGATTTAACATCTCCCCTATTTTATGGACAAAATTACCAGGTTCTAAGTCTGCAGGTAGAGTTCAATCTGTCGCTTTAAGATTGTTAACTGAAAGAGAGCATGAAATTGAACAATTTAAACCTGAAGAGTTTTGGACTTTAAACGTAAATTTTAAAACCTTAAAAGGAGATATTTTAAATTCAAATATTGTATTGCTAAACAATTCAAAGGTAGAAAAATTCTCTTTTAAAAATAAAGAAGATGTAAATAATGCTATAGAATTAATTAAAAAATCAAAGTACAAAATTTCTGATATTAGCTCTAAAGTATATACAAGGAATCCTCTTGGTCCATTTACAACATCTACACTTCAACAAACCTCTTCGAGTAAATTAGGTTTTGGAGCTTCTAGAACAATGCAAATTGCTCAAAGATTATATCAGGGGATAGATATTGAAGGAGATACAGTAGGATTAATCACATACATGAGAACAGATGGTACAAATATATCAAAAGATTCAGTTAATGACTTTAGAAATTTTATAAAAAATTCTTATGGTGATAATTACTTGCCTAATGAACCTAATAACTATTCCGGTAAAAAATCTAAGAATGCTCAAGAAGCTCATGAAGCTATCAGACCGACCGATATCACTAGGACACCAGAATCGATGAAAAAATTCTTAAGTACAGATCAGTTTAAACTATACGATTTAATTTGGTCGAGAGCTCTGTCATCACAAATGGAAGCTGCAAAATTTGATCGAAAAACTATTACAATAGTTTCAGATGACAGCCTAAACCAATTTAAATGTTCAGGATCAACAATTAAATTTGATGGATTTTTAAAACTTACAAGAATTGATGAAAGTGAAGATGAAAAAATTCTTCCTGATGTAATTAAAGAAGAAGTTTCAACAAATGATTTTATTGATGAACAACATTTCACTCAACCACCTCCACGATATTCTGAGGCAAGTTTAGTAAAAAAACTAGAAGAATTAGGAATAGGAAGACCTTCAACATATGCAAGCATCATCTCTGTAATCTCAAATAGAGGTTATGCAGATGTTATTAATAAAAGATTTTTTCCTACAGATAGAGGAAAATTACTATCAGCATTCTTAGAAAAATTATTTTCTAAATACGTAGATTATGGTTTTACTGCTGGTTTAGAAAATCAGCTAGATGATATTACTGCCGGTAAAGAAGAGTGGGTAAAAGTGCTTGATAATTTTTGGAAAGATTTCAACATAAATGTATCAAATGTTAAAGAAAAAAGAACTAGAGAAGTATTAGATTTATTAAATGAAAGTCTTGGTGAATTAATTTTTGAAGCTGACAAAAATGGAAAAGTTAATAGAAAATGCAAATTATGTAACACTGGTGTATTAAGTTTAAAAAATAGTTTTAGAGGAGGAGCGTTTATAGGTTGCTCTAATTATCCGGAATGTAAGTTTACGAGACCTTTATCTAAATCTAAAGCAAATGATCAATTCGCACTAACAGAGCCTAAATTAATTGGTCAAAATGATAATGGCAAAGATATATATTTAAAAAATGGAAGATTTGGCCCTTATCTTCAATATGAATTAATTAAAGAAGAAAAAGCAACTAAAACGAAAAAAAAGAAAAAGGAAAATGATAGTTTAAAAAATGTATCTATACCAAAAGGTATAAATATAGATCAAATTGATTTAGAAAAAGCAAAATATTTATGCTCATTGCCAAAAATTTTAGGTCAGCATCCTGATAATGGAAAAGATATAACAATAAATATAGGTAGATTTGGACCTTATTTAAAATGTGAAAACAAATCTGCAAGATTAGAAAACATAGAAGAGTTATTTGCTATAGGTTTAAATAGAGCAATTACATTAATAGCTGAAGCTAAACCTGGAAGAATATCTTCATCATTAATAAAAGATTTAGGTGAACATCCTGAGGATAAAAAACCTGTTAGAATCATGAAAGGTCAATATGGGCCCTATATTAAGTACAAATCCTTAAATGCAACTATACCTGAAGAGAAAGATCCTGTAGAATTAACTATGGATGAGGCATTAATTTTGATTGAGAAAAGAAAAGAATACGATAAGAATAAAAAAAATAAAAAAAGGAAAAAAAATGAATAAACTTGCTGTATTAATTGTCTCAATTTTTTTGTTATCTTCGTGTGAATCAATTTCTAATAAAACAAAAAATTTAAAAAAACCTGGTGATAAATGTCCACCACAAAGTGAAAGAACTTTAGCTGATATTTTTTGTAAAGAATAAACTAAATGAATTTTGATTCTAAGTTAAAAGAATTAAATATCGATCTTCCTAAAGCAGCTGATCCTGTTGGATCTTATGTTGCAACAAAAGTTTCAGGTAAACTTTTGTATATATCTGGACAAATATCAATGAATGAAAATGGTGAATTGATTAAAGGTAAGTTAGGAAAAGAATTAAATACAGAAGCTGGTTATAAAGCTGCAAAAAGATGTGCATTAAGTATAATTGCACAAGCTAAAAAAGCTTGTGCTAACGATTTGTCAAAAATCAAATCATGTTTAAAATTAACTGGATTTGTTAATTCTACTGATGAATTTATTGAACAACCAAAAGTAATTAATGGAGCTTCTGATTTAATAGTTTCAGTTTTTGGTAATCATGGAATGCATACAAGAGCAGCAATAAGTACTAATACTTTACCATTAGGAGTTGCTGTTGAGATTGATGCTATCTTTGAATTAAACTAAATTTATCTACCAATAGCAAAATATTTAATTTTTTGACTGATCATTTTTTTTGGTGAATAAATATTCCTCATATCATAGACTATAAAATTATTTTTTTTTACCAAGGATTTAAAATTTAATGATTTAAAATCATTCCAATCAGTGTGAATAATTATTAAATCAACATTTAAACATGCTTCTTTAATTGATTTACAATAATTTACATTTTTAAATTTATTGAATTCTTTTTTTTTACCAGATGGATCAAAATATTTAATTTTTATACCTTTTTTTGTTAAAAATGGTATCATTTTTAGACTTGCAGACTCACGCATATCATCAGTATTTGATTTAAACGTAACACCAAGAAAACAAATTAATTTATTTTTGAATTGATTTTTTAAAATTTTAGTAACTCTTTTTAATAATACATTAGATCTATTTTCATTAGATTTAATTACACTTTTAATTAATGATAAATTGGTATTAAATTTATCAGCTGTATTAGTTATTGCTCGAGTATCTTTAGGAAAACATGATCCACCATAAGCTGGGCCTGCTCTCAAAAAACGGCTTCCTATACGCTTATCCAAACCCATGCCAATTGCAATATCTTCAACGTTGACATCAATTTTTTCGCATAAGTTTGAAATTTCATTAATGAAAGTAATTTTTGTCGCTAAAAAAGCATTTGATGAATATTTGATTAATTCAGCAGATCTACGAGAAGTATGAAAATAAGTTGCGCCTTTTGAAATAAGAGGACTATAAAGTGTTTTTAAAATTTTATTAGCTCTTAAGTTATCAGTTCCTATAACGACACGATCTGGGTAATTAAAATCTCGGATAGCCTCACCTTCTCTTAAAAATTCAGGATTAGATATAATTGAAAACAATTTTTTTGATACTTTTCTAGAAATAATTTTTTCAATTTTATCACCGGTTGTTACAGGTACAGTAGATTTTGTAATTATAATTTTAAATTTTTTAATAAATTTTGAAATTTCATTAGCTAATTTATAAATCTGAGTTAAATCAGCAGCATCACTATTTTTTTTTCCTGGAGTGCCAACACAAATAAAAATAATATCAGATTTTAAGACAGATTCTTTAAGATTTGATGTAAATTTTAATTTTCCAGATTTATAATTTTTTTTTACCAATTCATCCAAACCTGGTTCATAAATAGGTATTATTCCTTTTTTTAAACTATCAATTTTTTTAATATCTTTATCAACGCAAGTTACTGAGTTACCTAAGTCAGAAAAACATGCGCCACTAACTAATCCAACATAACCAGTTCCTATCATACAAATTTTCATATCTTTGAAATATCCATTGATGATTTAATATATCCTGCCATTGTTCCGCAATCTAAATATTTCCCAGAGAAATTATGACCAATGAATTTATGGTTATCTTTTATCATCGACTGAATTGAGTCGGTGATATGAATTTCTCCACCTTGGTTTTTTGTTTGCTTAGCTAACTTTTTAAATATGGATGCAGGTAAAATATATCTGCCTATAACTGCATTATTTGATTGTGCTTTTTTTATTGATGGTTTTTCAACAACATTTTTTATTACAAAATTATCTTTAGATATTTTTTTTTTAATACCATAAATACCCCATCTTGAAACTGTTTTTTTGTTAACTTTCATGCTTGCCATTACCGATGATTTATATTTTTTATGAATAGATATCATTGCTTTAGAACAATTTTTTTTTATGATCAAGTCATCAGGTAATAACATTAAAAAAAATTTATTTTTAATTAGATTTTTTGTTTTAAGAACGGCATCACCTGTCCCTAAAGGCTTGTTTTGATAAACAAATTTTATCATTTTTTTGTATTTTAAAATTTTTTTATATTCATTAAAAATTCTTTTATCTTTTTTTTTTTTTATTATTTTATTAAAAAAAACATCATTATAAAAATAATTTTTAATCATAATTTTTTTTTTTGAGATTATAAAAATAATTTCTGTGATGCCTGCTTCTATACATTCATCGATAATATATTCAATACCAGGTCTGCCATTTATAGGTAACAACTCCTTGGCAAAAACACTTGTTAATGGAAGTAGTCTTGTTCCTAGTCCTGCTAAAGGAATTATTGCTTGTTTAATCATTTAAATGTTTTACTTATAAAGTAGATTCATTACAAATGAAAATTTTAAAAACAAAACGTGACCTAAAAGTGGCAATTGATAAAACTAAGAATTTGGGTTTTGTTCCTACTATGGGATCATTGCATAAAGGTCATATTTCATTAATAAAAAAATCTAAACTTAAATGTAATAAAACTTTAGTCAGTATTTATATAAATCCAAAACAATTTAATAATAAAAGTGATTTTTCAAACTATCCAAGAAATATAAAAAATGATTTAAAAATTTTAAAAAAAAATAATGTAAATTTTGTTTTTACACCTTCTACAAAGGAAATTTTCAATGAAAAAAGAATAAAAAAAATTATTTTGCCAACAAATCAAAAAATTTTATGTGCAAAGTTTAGAAAAGGCCATTTTGA
>CACJXT010000023.1 GCA_902597425.1 uncultured Pelagibacteraceae bacterium
TTACTCCATGATCATTCATAATTTCACAAATTACAGCTGAAGGATTTTTATTTGCCAACCTGGAAATATCTACAGATGCTTCAGTATGTCCTGCTCTTACTAAAACACCACCGTCTTTTGAAATGATAGGAAATATATGACCTGGTGATACAATTTCATTTTTTTTAACATTTTCTCTGATTGCCGTTTTAATTGTTATAGATATTATAAAGATTTTTCTAAAAATTTAGAGTTATATGCATCTAAAATTTTATCCAAGGACGCTAAATACAAATTTGTAACAGTCCCAGGAGTTTTTGAGATTCCAGTTGTGATTTCAAAAAATATTAAAAAGTATGATGGTTTTGTAGCGTTGGGTTGCGTTATAAAAGGTGAAACACCTCATTTTGATTTTATTTCTCAATCAACTACTGATGCTATTATGAAACTTTCTGTTGATTATAAAAAGCCAATTGGAAATGGAATAATAACTAGTTTAAATAAAGATCAAGCATTACTTAGATCTAAAAAGAAAGGTCAAGAAGCTGCAAAAGCTGTATTATCAGTACTTAAAAATTTTTAATGCAACTCAAATTTAAAGCAAAAGACAATCCTAGAGTTATTGTTATTCAAAAAATATATGGGAAATTTTATAATAAAGAAGAAAATTTGAATATAGGTAAGCATAGATTTAAAAAATTTATCAAAGATATTATTAATGGAACTATAGAAAGAAATGATTTAATTACTGAAGAATTAGCTATTCATCTTAAGGGAGATCTTGTTTTAGCGCATTTAGATAAACTTTTTCAAGTAATAATTAAATGTGCTGTTTTTGAACTCTTATATAAACCAAAAACATCATCTAAAATTATTATCAATGAGTATTTAATTGCATCTAATTTCTTTTTAGAAGATTCTCAAACAAAATATTTAAATGCTCTTTTAGATAAGATTTCAAAAAAACTTAGAAATAATAATGAATGAATCTGAATTAATTAAAAAATATTTTCAAAAACTTTCTAAAAAAAATCCTGGAGCTAAAAATCTAAATGATGATGTTTTTTTTGATAAAAAAAGTAATTTAGTTGTATCTGTAGATACTTATAATGAAGGTATTCATTTTCATAATTTTAAATATCCTGATTTAATTATAAAAAAAGTTTTAAGATCATCAATATCTGATTTAATATCAAAAGGTGTAAAACCAGAATTTTTTTTTATTTCAGCAAGTGGAAATAAAAAAAGTTTTTCAAAAAAAAATCTTAAATTAATATCTAATTCTATCAAAGAAGAACAAAAAAAATATAATTTAAAATTATCAGGAGGGGATACTACAAACTCTAATAAAGTGTCTTTTTCAATTACAACAATAGGTTTTGCTAAAAAAATTATAGAAAGAAATAAAGCAAAAGTTGAAGATGATATTTATTTAACGGGCAATATCGGTGATAGTTTTCTTGGTTTAAAAATAATAAAAAATAAGATTAATGTAAATTCAAATTTAAAAAAGTATTTTCTGAATCAATATTATTGTCCCAATTTACCATTCAAGTTTTATAAATATATTAATAAATTTGCACACACATCTATGGATGTTTCAGACGGATTGATTTCAGATATTAAAAAACTTGTTAGTAATCAAAAAATATCATTTGAGATTCATATTAATAAAATACCAATTTCCAATATGTTAAAATTTTATTTAAAAAAATATAATAAAAAAAAACAAGAATATTTATTTAGTGGAGACGACTATCAAGTAATTTTTACTTCTTCTAAAAAAAATAGAATATTAATTAAAAAAATTTCCAATAAAATGAATCAAAAAATTACAATAATAGGTAAAATAAATAATAGATTTAAAAAAAATTCTTTGCTATTGAATAATAAACCTCTAAATTTGCTTAAATTTCAAGGTTATTATCACAAGTTTTAGTAAGTTAAACATTGCGTTTTATCATTTTTTTTGTAATGTCCGCATTTTAAAAGTTAAGAAACAATATTTATTTTAAGGGATTTATGGAAACTTCAACTGAAACTATTTTAATTTACACAATTTTAGCTGGCATTTTATCTGTAATATATGGTTATTTTACAGGTAAACATATTTTAAATTCGAGTCCAGGTAATTCAAAAATGCAAGAAATTGCATCCGCTATTCAAGTTGGTGCTAAAGCTTATCTAAACAGACAATACAAAACAATAGCTATAGTAGGTGTAGTTGTATTGGTAATTATCAGTTATGCATTCAGTATTTTAGTTGGTTTAGGATATTTAATAGGTGCTGCTCTTTCAGGTATTGCTGGATATGTTGGTATGCTTGTTTCTGTACAAGCCAACGTAAGAACTGCCGAAGCATCAAGAAAAGGTTTATCACAAGGATTATCAATAGCTTTTAAATCAGGAGCTGTTACAGGAATGCTAGTTGCTGGTTTAGCTCTTTTATCAATTTCTGTTTATTATTATTTTTTATTAAAGTTTAATGTTGAAGAAAGAGAATTAATTAACGCTCTTATAGCACTAGGGTTTGGAGCATCCTTAATATCTATTTTTGCAAGATTAGGTGGAGGAATTTTTACAAAAGGTGCTGACGTTGGTGCAGATTTAGTTGGTAAAGTAGAAGCTGGTATTCCGGAAGATGATCCAAGAAATCCTGCTGTTATAGCCGATAATGTTGGTGATAATGTTGGTGATTGTGCTGGTATGGCAGCAGATTTATTTGAAACTTATGCAGTTACAATAGTAGCAACAATGGTTCTTTCTTCAATTTTTTTTCATGGTGATATGAATATGATGATTTATCCATTATCAATTGGTGGAGCCTGTATTCTTACATCAATTTTAGGAACTTTTTTTGTCAATCTTGGCAAATCAAAAAATATTATGGCTGCTTTATATAAAGGATTTATTGTTACAGCTATTTCTTCTTTAGCAATTTTATATCCTGTTACAGATTGGGTAATTGGATTTGATTCAGTTTATACAGTTAATGATAAAAATTTTACTGGAATGAACTTATATTATTGTGGTGTTATAGGCTTAGTAATTACTGGACTAATAATTTGGGTTACTGAATATTATACAGGTACAAATTATAGACCTGTACAAAGTGTAGCCTCTTCATCAATGACTGGACATGGCACAAATGTTATTCAAGGTCTAGCTGTTTCTATGGAAGCTACAGCAATACCAGCATTAATTATAGTATCGGGTATACTTTTTACAAATTCTATTGCTGGACTTTATGGAATAGCTATAGCTGTTACTACAATGTTGGCATTAGCGGGAATGGTAGTTGCGTTAGATGCTTATGGGCCTGTTACAGATAATGCAGGTGGTATTGCTGAAATGTCAAATCTACCAAAAAATGTAAGAAAGACTACAGATGCGTTAGATGCTGTAGGAAATACTACTAAAGCTGTAACCAAAGGGTATGCCATAGGTTCAGCTGGCTTAGGAGCATTAGTATTATTTGCGGCTTATACAGAAGATATAAAATTCTTTTCACAAGTAAAAGGATCAAATTTAGAAAACATTTCAGTAACTTTTGATTTATCAAATCCTTTTGTTGTAGTTGGCTTATTGGTAGGTGGAATGCTTCCATATTTATTTGGTTCAATGGGTATGCAAGCCGTTGGCAGAGCAGGGGGTGCTGTTGTAATTGAAGTTAGAAGACAATTTAAAAAAATTCCCGGAATTATGAAGAAAAAAGCTAAACCGGATTATGGTAAACTTGTTGATTTGTTGACAAAAGCAGCAATTAAAGAAATGATTGTTCCTTCGTTATTGCCGGTTCTTTCACCAATAGTATTATATTTTATTATTTTAACAATTGGAGGTCAAGAAGCTGCTCTAGCATCAGTTGGAGCTATGCTTTTGGGCGTAATCATAACTGGTTTATTTGTCGCTATATCAATGACTGCAGGTGGTGGAGCTTGGGATAATGCTAAAAAGTATATTGAAGATGGAAAGTATGGTGGAAAAGGATCAGATGCACATAAAGCTGCTGTTACTGGAGATACAGTTGGCGATCCATACAAAGATACTGCAGGACCCGCTATAAATCCAATGATTAAAATTACAAATATTGTAGCTTTATTATTATTAGCAGTAATAGCTGGTTAAGATTTATTTTCTTCTTTTTTTTGCAGGGGCATCAATTTTTTGTCTTAAACTTGTAAGAAAATCATAAACAAATGATTTTTTGGAATATGTAACTTCAGTTTTTGCTTCATTAAATTTATATTCATTTATATTATTAACATCAAAAAAATCTTTTTTTACTAATAATCCTTGATTATTGATTTCAACTATCAGAACATTGCTAACTATTAATTTTTCTTTACCTAATTTAAATAAAGAACCTTCAATATGTTTTCGTTCAATATAAATCCAAACATCATTATCAAAAGTACTTTTAGTAGATGGTGGACCTAATATTTTTATTATATCATTCCTGTTTGTAGAGGATAAAATTAATTTTTCTTGCTTTTTATCTAAAAAATGAACACCGTGATGTTTTACAACTTTATTTAAAGTACAATTTGAAATAAGTAAAAAAATAGTAATTATAATAATTTTATTCATGGATAATAAATATATAAATATTTACAATAATTTAGTCAATTTAACTAGAAATAAAATATTATATAAGAATTTTTTAAAGCAAGACACTTTTTCTGATAGATTAATTTTTTTTCTCTTACATTTTGGGTTCTTTTTAATGGTTTTTAAAAAAAAAACCGAAAAAAAAATACTTCAGGAAATATATGATTATAACTTTAGACAACTTGAACTTAGTATTAGAGAGATGGGCTATGGTGACGTTGCTATTAATAAGAAAATGAAAACCTATATAAATATATTTCATTCAATACTAAATAAAATAGATAATTGGGAAAATTTATCTTATCTTGAAAAAAGTAAAATTTTATCTAATTTCCTTAATACAAATGAAGTTAAATCAAATTTAATTGACTATTTTAATAAATATTTGTTAAATTTATCAAATAATACTTTAAATTATTATATAAAAGGTGTAATTAAACCTAAATTTTAGTTATGGCTGTACCAAAACGCAAAACGTCACCATCTAGATCTGGAAAGAGAAGATCACATATAAAGTTTACTTCAAAAAATATAATTGAAGATAAAAAATCTGGTGAATATAAGTTGTCACATCATTTAGATCATAAAACCGGCATGTATAAAGGAAGACAAGTCTTAGACCCTAAGGAATAAATAATCTATAATAACCCGATGTCTAAATTAATAACGATTGCAGTTGATGCAATGGGTGGAGATGGTTCTCCTAAAAAAATAATTGATGGTATATCCCACCATTTTCTTAAAAATAAAAATTCTTTTTATCAAATTTTTGGTGATAAAAATCAAATAATCAAATTTATTCCCAGTGCATTAAATAATGACTGTTTTGAAATCATACATACTAATGAAGTTGTTGAAGGTGTAGATACACCTTTAGAAGCAGCAAAAAGAGGAAAGAATACCAGTATGTGGCTTGCTGTTGAAAGTGTTAAAGATAAAAAAGCTGATATTGTAATTTCAGCAGGTAACACAGGTGCATTACTAGTTATAGCTAAACTAAATCTTAAAATGATAAATAATATTGACAAACCTGCTTTATCGGGTTTGTGGCCTAACAAAAAAGGAATGAGTGTAGTTTTAGATTTGGGTGCAAATATAGAATGTAATGATAAAAATTTAATTGATTTTAGCATGATGGGCGCATCTTTACTAAAAGCTCTTTATCCTGACGAAACACCAAAAGTTGCTTTGTTAAATATTGGCTCTGAAGAAATTAAAGGTAATGAAGTAATTAAAAATACTTATCAAAAAATAAGTCAAACAAATAATCCAAATTATGAATTTAAAGGTTTTATTGAAGGAAATAATCTTATGAATGGTGATGTAAATGTGATTGTAGCAGATGGATTTACTGGTAATGTAGCATTAAAAACTGCTGAAGGTACGGCAAATTTCATAACAAATGAATTAAAAAAAACCATGACAAATTCCTTTGTTGGTAAAATTTCTACATTATTAAATATAAAAAATCTGAATAAATTTAAAAAAAGGCTTGATCCTAGATTATATAATGGTGCTATTTTTATAGGTCTAGATTCACCAGTAGTTAAAAGTCACGGAGGAACAGATTATATTGGCTTTTCTAATTCATTAAGTGTTTGTGATAGAGTTATAAGAGGTAATTTAATAGAAAAAATAAAGCAAAATATTAATTAATAATGAGAGTAAACTTAACAAAAAAAGATTTGATTAACTCAATTTATATGCAAATTGGTTTTTCAAAAAAAATTTCTGAAAATCTCTTAGAAGATATATTATTAGTAATTATTGAAAATTTAAAAAAAAATCAAAAATTAAAAATTTCTAAATTTGGAACTTTCTCAATTCGTAATAAAAAAAGTAGAATTGGTAGAAATCCACTAACTAAAGAACAAAAAGTTATATCTACTAGAAATGTAGTATTATTTAAACCTTCAAAAGAATTTAAAGATTTAGTAAATTCTAATAGAGATGAATAAAACTGATAATGCTTATAAATCTATTGGAGAAGTAGCTAAAATATTAAATCTCATTAATAAAAAAAACGGAAATTTAAATACTCATACTATAAGATTTTGGGAAAAAGAATTTAAACAAATAAAGCCTAAAATTTTAACTGGAAAAAGAAGATATTATGATCAATCATCCATTCAAATTTTAAAGAAAGTTAAATATTTGCTTAAAGATCAAGGAATGACAATTAACGGTGCAAAAAAATTACTTAATAATAAAACATTAAAACTTGACGAATTTTCAAATAACTTTATAAGTCCAGACAATATTAGAATAAAAAAAAAGCTTAAAACTATTTCTAATTTAGTTAAACAAATAAAAAGATTAAAATAAAATGGCTAAAAAAACTCACGTTAAAGTCCGTTTAGTTCCAGAAGCTAAACCTAATAGTTCTTTTTTTTATTATGTTAAAAAACCAGCGGGTGGTGAAAAAGCTAAGGTTAAATTAAAAGCTAAAAAATATAATCCCGTAACAAGAAAACATGAAGTTTTTGTAGAAAAAAAACTTCCACCACATAGCAAATAATTATTTTTTTTTAAAATTTTTCTTTTCAAAATTGATATAAGACCAAATCATATTTTTCCATATTCTTTGAGTAATTTTTGGGTCTATATTTTTTTTTAAAGAATTTTTTTTTATTTTTTTTAATATTGAAGATATTCTTTTTTTATCAATTATTTCTTTCTTATATGATTTTAAAGTTAAAACTTTTTTTACAATTTTCGTCCTTTTGTGTATGATTTTTAATAGACTATTATCAATTTTATCTAACTCTTTTCTAAGTGAATTTAGTTTTATTTTGTTTTTAGGCGACATTTATTCAATTGGATTTATCAATAATTAATATATTTATTCTTGTATGTACATAGAGAATATCGTTTTAAAAAAATATATAACTTATTGGTTAGCTATAATGTTTTGGTTTGTAGCGATTATTATTATAGTGGGTGGCTTAACAAGACTTACTGATTCGGGATTATCAATTACTCAATGGGAATTATTTTCTGGAATATTACCTCCTCTTAATGATGATCAATGGATAAGGTATTTTGAATTGTATAAAGAAATTCCTGAATATAAGTTGCAAAACTATTTAATGTCACTTGAAGAGTTCAAGGTAATTTTTTGGTGGGAATTTATACATAGATTTTTAGGAAGATTAATTGGTATTTTTTTTTTAATTCCATTAATTTTCTTCTATTTAAAACTAGGATTTAAACAAACCAAAAATTTATTTATTATTTTTATTTTAATTTGCTTACAAGGATTTGTTGGATGGTATATGGTATCAAGTGGACTTATTGATAGAGTAGATGTTAGCCATTATAGACTTTCTATACATTTAGTTATTGCATTTATAATTTTATCATTAATTTTATGGAATTATTTAATTTATAAGGGAATTACTTTTTCAAAGCATAAAATTAAAAATATTATACCAATCCTTTTTTTATTTTTATTATTTATACAAATAATTATCGGAGCCTTTGTTTCCGGTATGGATGCAGGTAAAATTTATAATTCTTGGCCTTTAATGGGGTCTAGCTATTTTCCTGATGATAATTCAATTGCAAATTTACTAAATTTATCCGTTTTTAATGATCCAGCTCTAGTTCAATTTATACATAGAAATATAGCTTATTTTATATTGATATTTTATCTTTTAATTTTAATTAATATTTATAAAAATAAATTGTCAACTTTTTTTAAAGTTATTAACTTAATGGGTCTACTAATATTTTTGCAAATTTTTCTTGGAATTCTAACTTTATTATCTGGTGCACAAATCTTTTATGCATCTATGCACCAAATAATTTCAATATTTTTAGTTAGTTCAAGTATTTATTTTTTGTATTTAAATTCTAACTCTAACTAACAGCTTTTAAACTAGTCTTTGATGAAGCTGTTAAAGCTTGATCCAAATCAGCAATAATATCATCTGGATGTTCTATTCCAATTGATAGTCTGACATATCCAGGAGTTACTCCAGCCGCCAAAAGCTCATCTGATGTTAATTGACTATGTGTAGTAGTTGCTGGATGTATTGCAAGACTTCTAGCGTCACCAATGTTAGCAACATGGTAAAACATTTTTAAAGCTTCAATAAATTTTTTACCTGCCTCAACACCACCTTTAACTTCAATGCCAACTAAACCACCATTGCCACCTTTAAAATATCTTTTTGCTCTATCTCCAATTTCACCTTCATGAACATTTGGATAAATAACTCTATCGATATTTTTGTGTTTAGATAAAAAGTCAACAACTTTTTGTGCATTTGAACAATGTTGCTTCATTCTTAAAGCAACTGTCTCTAGGCCTTGTATGATACCAAAAGCATTATCGGGAGCTAAAGGAGCACCAAGATCTCTTAAAAGAACCACTCTTGCACGAACAGCAAAAGCTACATTTGCTCCAGTTAATTGAGGAACTACTTCTCCCCATATTGCTCCACCATAACTCGCATCAGGTTCATTAAATAAAGGTTGTCTTTTTTTATCAGTTGTCCAATCAAAATTTCCTCCATCAACTAAACATCCACCAATAACTGTACCATGACCGCCAATATATTTTGTAAGTGAATGAACTACTACGGCAGCACCATGTTCAATTGGTTTACAAATTACTGGTGATGCTGTGTTATCCATTATTAATGGTATATTATGTTTTCTTCCAATATCAGAAACTTCTTTAATAGGAAAAACTCTTAAATATGGATTTGGTAGAGTTTCAGCATAAAAAGCTCTAGTTCTATCATCTATAAGTTTTTCAAAGTTTTTTGGATCAGAAGGATCTGCATACCTACATTCTATTCCAAGCTTTTTTAATGTATGAGTAAATAAATTTACCGTACCTCCATAAAGATCAGTAGAACTAATAAAGTTATCACCAGATTGACATACATTTGTTATTGCAAAAGTAGATGCAGCCTGACCTGATCCAACTGTTACACATGCTAAACCACCTTCAAGAGCAGCAACTCTTTTTTCTAACACATCGTTTGTTGGATTCATTATTCGCGTATAAATATTCCCAAACTCTTTTAATGCGAATAAGTTTGCAGCATGATCCGTATTGTTAAATTGATATGATGTAGTTCTATAAATTGGAACAGCTACTGCTGTAGTTGCTGGGTCACTTCTATAATCACCACCATGTAAAGCAATAGTTTCCGGATTTTTTGTTGTTTTTGTCATATTATTGTCTCCATTTTTAGTGCTTTAGTTTATCAAGGTGCACAATTAAGTTAAATACCTAACCAAAAAAAAACCGCCTTTATGGCGGTTATAACTATAATTTATTCACTTTAGCAGTTATAGCCCGCAAGCGTTCAAATCGGCTCACATTACATAGCAGAAAAATCAAACATTTAAAACAAATATTGATACTAAAAAATTGACTTTATAGATAAATGTAAGTATTTATGCGCATTCTTATGACTAAATTTGTTAAAAAATCTGAAATTACAAACTCATGGTTTGAAATTGATGCAAAAAATGCTGTTGTTGGAAGATTGGCAACCATTATATCAAAAATAATTAGAGGAAAAAATAAAAATACTTTTTCACCACATATGGATGATGGTGATTTTGTTGTTGTAAAAAATATCGAACAAATAAAATTTACTGGAAAAAAATTTCAAGATAAAAAATATTATAGACACACAAGCTATCCTGGTGGAATAAAAGAAACAACACCAGAAAAATTACATAAAAAAAAACCAGGTGAAAGTTTAAAATTAGCTGTTAAAAGAATGTTACCTGGAGGCGTTTTGGGGAAAAAACAATTAACTAAACTAAAAATTTATTCAGGTAATGACCATCCTCATTCATCACAAAATCCTGTTAAAATTGACTTAAACAAATTAAATAACAAAAATCTGATAAGAAACTAATATGGAAACAGCACAAGAAGCATCAAACAAAACACAAAAGTTAAAATTAGATTTCAAAGATAGTAAATATGCTACTGGTAGAAGAAAAACTTCAATTGCAAAAATATGGTTAAAAAAAGGATCAGGCAAAATTTACGTAAACGGAAAAGACTTTCAAAATTATTTTTCAAATGCGAATCATCAAAAACAAGTTGTAAAACCTTTTGAAGTTATTAATCAATCTACTATGTATGATGTAAAATGTAATGTCAAAGGCGGTGGTCATACAGGACAGGCTGGAGCAATGGTTCATGGCATTTCAAAGGCATTACTTTTGTTTGATGCTGAGCTTAAGTCTGTATTAAAAAAAGAGAAACTTACCACCAGAGACTCAAGATCCGTTGAAAGAAAAAAACCTGGTCGTAAAAAAGCCAGAAGAAGCTTTCAATTTTCTAAAAGATAATTTTTTTTTAATTTTTAACTGTTATAATATAAAATGTACAAACTTAGTGTATTAGTGGCTGGATCTACTGGTTATATTGGGATTCAATTAATCAAGCTTTTATCTAATCATAAAAATATTTTAATTAAATATTTGTGTGGAAACACATCTATAGGCAAAAAAATATCATATTTTGATAAGTCTTTAAAAAAAAAAAAATTACCAAATATTGTAAAATTTAATAAATCTTTATTAAAAAATGTTGATTTAATTTTTACTGCTTTACCAAATGGTAATGCACAAGAAATTTCTAAATATTTATTAAAAAAAAACACACTAATTGATTTAGCGGCTGATTTTAGACTTCAAAAGGCCAAATCTTATTTAAAATGGTACAAACAGAAACACAGAGCTAAATCAAAAATAAAAGATAGTATCTATGCTTTACCAGAATTATGTTTAAACAAAATAAAAAAATATAAAATTATTTCTTGTCCAGGCTGTTATCCCACATCAGTATTGTTACCATTAATTCCTCTATTAAAAAAAAATTTAATAAATACAAATAACATAATAATAGATTCAAAATCTGGTTATTCAGGTGCTGGAAGAGGTGTTCATAAAAAATATGCAAAAAAAAACTTGTACGAGTCTTTAAGTGTTTATGGGGTAGGTTTTCATCGCCATAATTCAGAAATTGAGCAGGAAATAGATAAAATTACGAAGAAAAAATTTAGCTTTACATTTACTCCTCATTTAACGCCAATGTTTAGAGGAATATTAAGTACTATATATGTTGATTCAAATAGAACTGTTAATATTTATAAAATTCATAAATGTTTAAAAAAAAGTTATCAAAATAAACCTTTTGTTAAAATTTTAAAAATTAATACATTAATTGGGACTAATAACGTAATTAATACTAATTATTGTTATATATCAATATGCAAAACTAAATATAAAAATAAATATATAATTTTATCAGCTATTGATAATTTGATAAAAGGAGGAGCAGGTCAAGCGATCCAAAATATGAATATAAAATATGGTTTTGATGAATCAAGAGGTTTAAAATGAAAAAATTATTTTTTTTATTTTTTTTATTTCTTTTATCAGCATGTTCTGTAAATAATACCAATAACAATTTAAATAATGAAATATTAAATTTTGATAAAGAACTTAGTTTTGATGAATTCAGAGTTTTGATAGATAAATATAATAATATTTCTATATATCCTGATATAAACAAATAAATAAATTTATGAAAAAAAATATAAATATTGCAATTATTGGTTTAGGAAATATTGGTAGTCGTTTATATAAAGAAATAATATCAAAAAAAAAGGATATTGGTTTAAAAACTAACACTAATATAAACATTATTGCTATTTCAGCAAAAAATATTAAAAAAAAAAGAAGCTTTAAATTCAGAAAAAGTATTTTTTTTAAAAATCCATTAGATATAACGAAAAATTCAAAAGTTGATATAGTAATTGAATTAATAGGATCTTCTGATGGAATATCTAAAAAAGTTGTTGAGAGTGCATTAAAAAATAAAAAACATGTTATTACAGCAAATAAAGCACTTATATCTAAGCATGGAGATAATCTTACATATATTGCTGAAAAAAATAGAGTAAATTTAGAATTTGAAGCTGCAGTAGGTGGAGGGATGCCTGTACTACGAACAATTAAAGATGGTTTAGCAACAAACAAAATTAATAAAGTTGTAGGAATTTTAAATGGTACTTCTAACTATATTCTTACTCAGATGCAAAAAACAAAAAAAACTTTTAAAAATGTTTTAAAAGAAGCTCAAAAATTAGGTTTTGCTGAACCTAATCCAAAGTTTGATTTAGATGGAAGTGATGTTTTAGCAAAAATTAGAATTTTATCTTCTTTATCATTTAATAAAAAAATTTCTAAAAATATCTGCTTAAAAAATGGAATAGAAAGTATTGAACTTAAAGATATAGATATGGCTGAAAAATTAGACCTAAGAGTAAAATTGCTAGGTATAACCGAAATTATTAATAATAAATTATTCGAAAGAGTTCATCCATGCTTAATTAAAAAAGATAGTTATATAGCAAATATTGATGGTGTTATGAATGCAGTAATTTTAGAAGGATACCCTGTTGGTGAAAGTGTTTTACAAGGAGAAGGGGCAGGACCTGGTCCTACTTCATCTGCTTTAATGTCTGATTTATTGTCTATATTAAGGGGCAACATTAAGTTTCCTTTTGGAATCCCATCAACAAAAAGAAAAAAAATCATTTCTTATGATAAAAATTTACATTCCAATTCATTATATTTGAGATTTGAAGTTAAAGATAAGCCAGGGGTATTATCACAAATTACTAAACAATTGGCTACGTATAAAATATCAATAGAACGATTAATACAGACTCCAGACCATAAAATGAAAAGGGCTTCAATTGTTATAATTACACACAAAGCAAAGGAATTAAATTCAAGTAAATGTCTAAAATCATTTAAATCTAATAAAAATGTATTAAAATTACCAACATTAATAAGACTTTTTTAAAATGGAAATATATATCAAGTTATTTGAGGTATTATTTCCTGTCTTTTTTGTTGTTGGTGTTGGTTATTATATTGGAAAAAAAGATCCTAATATTGACACTAAGTTTATAACAAATTTAGCTGCAAATTTTGGAACACCAGCTTTAATATTATATGCATTAAATATTAAAAATATTTCATTTGATATATTTTCTAATTACTTTTGGTATTTTTTGTTAGCAATTATGGGCTTTTTTCTTGTTGGAGTAATTATTTTATTTATTTTAAAAACAAAAGATATAATTAGACAATTACCACCTTTTATATTGCCCAACACTGGAAATATGGGTTTGCCTATTTGTTTGTTTGCATATGGTTCAGAAGGTTTGGGCGTAGCAGCAGCTATATCCTCATTAATTATTTTGTTTCATTTTACGCTAGGTGTCTTTTTAGCTGATCGAAAATTTAATTTTGAAGTTATACTTAAAAGTCCTCCATTTTATACAATTATAATTTCTGTACTGCTACTATATTATGAAATT
>CACJXT010000024.1 GCA_902597425.1 uncultured Pelagibacteraceae bacterium
ATAAGCTTAAAATAAATGTAGCAATGGATAATATTACTACCCAGGAAGTAAAGGATAATCTTTTTTCTAAAACCATAATACAATGTAACAATGCTGTTAAACATAACCACGGCATCAAGGAAACATTTTCAACAGGATCCCAAAACCAAAAACCTCCCCAACCAAGTTCATAGTAAGCCCATATTGAACCAAGCATAATCCCAAGTGTTAAAAAAATCCAAGAAATTAAAATCCAAATTTTAATATGTTTGGCCCAAATTTTTGAAATATAATTTTGAGTAACTGCAGCAAGAGAAGCTGAAAATATTATTGATGAACCAACATAACCCAAATATAAAATTGGTGGATGAATGGCTAAAGCAGGATCTTGTAATATAGGATTGAGACCTAATCCTTCTTTCGGTATTGGAAACAAATAATTGAAAGGATTTGATGTTTTTAAAAGAAATATGAAAAAACCAATTATAATTATTTGCTGAAAAAATAATGTAAGAATTCTATATTTCTTTGGTTGTTTATTTGATTTAATTAAAAACAAAAAAATAAAAAAAGTTAAAACTAATAACCAAAGTAATAAACTACCTTCATGATTTCCCCAAGTTCCTGAAATTTTATAAAATAATGGTTTTGTAGTGTGTGAATTATTAAAAACTGTCTCATTGCTAAAATCAGAATTAACAAATGAAAAAATTAATCCTAAAAAGCTTACCATCACAAAAAAAAATTGAAAAAAAGATATAGAAAAAATTCTAGTATCAATACTTTTATTATTATTATTAAAATTTTTTATAGATATTGGAATAATTAATACAGAAAAAATTAGACCCAAAATTAAAGAATAATATCCAATTTGATTTGCTAACAAATTATTTATCCTCCAAAGCTTTTTTTACTTCCGGTGGCATATAATTTTCATCATGTTTTGCTAAAATCTTTACTGCATTAAAATAGTTTCTATCTTTTAAATATCCCTCAGCTACTACACCTTTGCCTTCAGCAAATAGATTTGGAACAGACCCTGAATAACTCACATTAATTTCATTTTTAAAATCAGTAACTATAAAATTAATTTTATCTGACTTTATAATTATTGATTGATCTTTTACCATTCCACCAATTCTAATTTTTTTTTGATTTATTTCAGTTAAATTTTTAATTTCTGTTGGAGAAATAAAATAAACAACATTTTCTTCAAGTGACTTTAAAACTAAGTAAACTGATAGAATAACTAATGCTACTGCTAAAAATAAAAATAAAATCCTTAACTTAACTTTTTTACCATACATGGTGTTATAAGTTAAATTTTAGAGTTTAGGGTTCCTAGTAATATCTCTTTATTAATATATTGTTTTTTTGCAGCTCTTATTTTTTTAGTACTTAATGAACCAAATTTATAAACAAACTTTTTTTGTTCTTTTAATAATTGCAATTTAGTTAATAAAAACAGAGATCCAAAACTTATCAATGTAAAAGAAAATGCAGACCAGACATAAAGTCCATATCCATTCATTGAAATTATTTCATTAATCATAATCTATCTAATCCTTTATTTTTAATTTTTATCAGTTCCGTATTATATTTCATTAAAAAAATTAATAACGAAAACAGTGCAAATGCCGCAGTCATAATTGCCAATGGTATTAACATAGTTGGATGTATTGACGTTTTTGACAAAATATTTACGGAAGAAGCCTGATGTAAAGTTGACCACCAATCGACTGAGAACTTTACTATAGGTACATTGATAAAGCCTAAAATTGCAATTATTGAAGTAATTTTAATTACTTGTTCTTTATTTTCAAAAATTCTCCACGACAACAGATATATTGAATAAAATAAAGCTAAAATTAACATTGATGTAATTCTTGCATCCCATGCCCACCAAGTTCCCCAAGTTGGTTTACCCCATATAGCTCCTGTAACTAAAGCAATTATACTAAATACAAAACCTGAAGGTGCTAAACTTTTAGATATTAAAGAAAAGTTTTTATTTTTAAAAACAAAAATACTTAAAGATAAAAAAGAAATTATTGAAAATATTCCAAGCGAAATCCAAGCTGATGGAACATGAACATACATAATTCTAACAGAATGACTTTGCTTATAATCCTCTGGAGATAAAATGAGTGCCTCAATTAAACCGATTGATAAAACAATTATAAACAAAAAAAGAACGTACTTAGGCGCTCTAGATGTAATCAAAAATATTTGATTTGGTTCAAAAGATTTTAACATCTTGAAATTATATATATTAAAAAGATTGTTTAATTACTAATTTAAAAAGTTATTCCGATCAAGAATGTAGAGGGAGACAATATAAGGGAAATGTTTAACATCCTTGATCAGAATATAATACAGCTTAATTGAGCGATATGTCAAAGATTTGAGCTAAATGTGTTTAAAAAATGATCTACTTAATTTGAAGGCTTAAAATAGCTTGAGCCTTTTCTGCCTGAAAAAATTTCATTAATTAATGGATGTTTAATTGGTTCCTCAGAATCGTCCGTTAACAAATTTTGTTCGGATACATATGCTTCATAAGTAATTTCGTCATTTTCAGCAAGCAAATGATAAAATGGCTGATCTTTTTTTGGACGAACATTTTTTGGAATAGACTGATACCATTCTTCTGAATTATTAAACTCAAAATCAACATCATAAATCACACCTCTAAATTCGAAATGCTTATGTTTTACTACATCACCAATTGAAAACTTTGCTTTTTGAATTGCCATTATTTTAAATATGAATATTTAAAAAAAAAAATCAATAAAAAAATATAAAAGTTCTACTAATCTGCTAGTATGTTGGCTGGTGAATAAATCTTTTGTCAAATTTGTCACAGACTTCGGACCGTTAATGGTCTTTTTTTTCATTTATTATGATAGTGACAAAAATTTAAAAGTTGCTATTCCACCCTTTATAGTTGCAACATTAATTGCATTAATTGTTGTTTGGCTGCTTGAAAAAAAAGTTCCAATGGTTCCTTTAATTGGAGGAATTTTAATTACATTATTTGGTGGATTAACAATTTATTTTGATAATCCTGTATTTATTTATATAAAGCCTACAATCATAAATATTTTATTTGGTTTTGCATTATTATTTGGAAAATATTTTACAAATGAACCTCTTCTAAAAAAAGTTTTAGGAAAATCTATAATTTTAAGTAATGAAGGCTGGAATATACTAAATAAAAGATGGATGATTTTTTTCTTTGTATTGGCTTTAACAAATGAATTAGTTTGGAGAACATTCTCGGAAGAGTTTTGGGTAAATTTTAAGGTATGGGGAATTTTGCCAATCACTTTCATTTTTACAATGTTTCAGATTCCGCTAATGAATAAACATAAAGTTAATGAATAAAAATTTAAAATTGGTTGTAAATAATATTGATAAAAAATTAGAAAATAAATTTTTTTTTGAAAAAGATGAATTAAAAACTATTTTAGATTTATATGCTAAAATGGTTTCTGAAGGTTCTTGGAAAGATTATGGTTTAAATATTTCAAATAGACAAGTCGGTTTTAGTGTTTTTAAAAATTCAGCAGAAAATGCAATGTACAAAATTTGCAAAAATTTTAAACCATTAAATAAAAACTTAAAATATCTTATTGTAGATTCAAAAGGAAAGATTCTTAATAATTCTTATGACTTAAAAGTCTTAATTAAAAATATAAATTGGAAAAAACTTTAAAAAATTAATAATTATCTTCTTTGACCAAATAATCTTAACAACATTATAAATAAATTTATAAAGTCTAAGTAAAGTGTTAGTGCACCCATTACAGCTTTTTTGCCCATTAATTCACCAGTGTCACTAGCTTGGTACATGTTTTTAATTTTCTGAGTATCATATGCAGTTAAACCTACAAAAATTAGAACTCCAAGTATTGAAATTACAAAATACATCATTGAAGATTTTAAGAAAATATTAACTAAGGACGCAATAATTATACCTATTAAGCCCATCATTAAAAACGATCCAAGTTTTGTTAAATCTCTTTTAGTTGTATATCCATAGATGCTCATAGCACCAAAAGTTGCTGAAGTTATAAAAAAGACTCTTGCAACACTTGCTCCTGTATAAACTAACAATATCCAAGATAAAGATAATCCCATTAATCCTGCAAATATCCAAAATACAGTTTGTGCTTTTGCTGCACTCATATTTTTAATACCAAAACTCATATAAAAAACTATTCCAAGTGGAGCTAACATCACCACCCATTTTAATCCTGAAAAGAATAAAGCGTTACCAATACTTGTAAAACCAGATATTGCTCCACTAGAATCTGTTACAACTGACATTTTAAATGAAATAAGTGCAATAATTCCTGTTAACAATATTCCTGTTGCCATATAATTATAAACTTTAAGCATGTAGGCTCTTAAGCCTTCATCCATAACAACAGTTGTCTGCGTAGCAGCTTTTACCTTATTTAAAATGTTTTCCTTATTAAATTCCATATCATTTATATAATAGCCTTTTACTATTTATTCAAGATATCATAAAAAGCTTAAAAAATATTTAATATTCAATGAATTATAGAAAATTAGGCAATACAGATCTTGATGTAAGTACTATTTGTTTAGGAACCATGACTTGGGGTGAACAAAATTCACAAGAAGAAGGTTTTGAACAAATGGATTATGCTTTGGATCAAGGAATAAATTTTATGGATACTGCAGAAATATATTCTGTCCCACCAAGGGAAGAAACTTTTGGTTCGACTGAAAAAATTATCGGAAATTGGTTCAATAAAACCAAAAAGAGAAACAAAGTAATACTTGCCTCAAAGGTTACTGGACCTATGCGTGAATATGTAAGAGGAGGAGGAAATCAATATGACAAAACAAATATTACAGAAGCTTTAGAAGGAAGTTTAAAAAGACTACAAACTGACTATATTGATTTATATCAGCTTCATTGGCCAGAAAGAAATACAAATATGTTTGGTAAACTAGGTTATCAACACAATGAAAATGATGATTGGAATAAATTTGAAGACGTCTTGGAAAATTTAAAAAAATTTATAGATCAAGGAAAGGTAAGATATATTGGTTTATCAAATGAAACTCCTTGGGGTACAACAAAATATTTAGAAATTTCGAAAGATCAAAATCTTCCAAGAATGATGTCAATACAAAATCCATACAACTTATTAAATAGAACATTCGAAGTTGGTCTTGCAGAAATTTCAGTTAGAGAAAAAATTGGTTTACTTGCATATTCACCTTTAGCAAGTGGATATTTATCTGGAAAATATAGAAATAATAAAATGCCAAAAAACTCTAGAATAGCTTTATCTCCCAATTTTTGGTCAAGATACAATAAACCAAATACAAACATAACAGTTGATTCTTATTTTGAAGTAGCAAAAAAATATAATATTGATTTAGCTCAAATGTCTTTAAAGTTTTGCGAAATTCAACCATTTATGACTAGTGTAATCATTGGTGCTACTACAATGGAGCAGTTGAAAACTGATATAGAAAGTGTAAATGTAAAATTAACTGATGAAATTATTAAAGAAATTAATGAAATTCAAAAAATTTACCCTAACCCATGTCCATAATTAGATATTCCATAATTTTAATTTTTTTTGTAATGTTTCATAATCAGGCTATTTCAGAAGAAATAAATAAAATTGGCAAATTTAAAGATTGGGAAACAATTGTTATAAAAAACGAAAGTGACTTTGTTTGTTTTGCTCAATCAAAACCAGTTTTACAATCACCAAAAAAGAACCCTAGAGAATCAAGATTATTTGTATCATTTAGACCCAATGAAAAAATATTTGATGAAATAAGTATTACCGCTGGATATGAATTTAATAAAAAAAATTCCATAACAGCCAAATCTGGAAAAAATAAATATAAATTTGATATTGCGCAAGAAAATTTTGCATGGATGGCAGATAGTAAACAAGAAAAAAAAATGATCAAAATTATGAAAAAAGGATCTAGAATTATGATTACTGGCTACAACCAAGAAGGTTCACAAACAATTGATCATTATTCATTATTGGGTTTTACAAAAGCTTATGGTGCTGCAAAAAAAAATTGTAGCTAAATTTAATGAAATTAAAAAAGAAAATAGTGCTTGCCTATTCAGGCGGGTTAGATACCTCGGTAATTTTGAAATGGCTTCAAGAAAATTATAATGCAGAAGTAATTGCTTATACAGCAGATATTGGTCAAGAAATTAATAAAAAAAAAATACTTAACAATGCAAAATCATTTGGTGTAAAAAAAGTTATAATTGAAAATCTAAAAGATACTTTTGTAAAAGAATATATTTTCCCAATGATTAGAGGACATGCTTTATATGAAGGTGTTTATTTATTAGGCACATCTATTGCGAGACCACTTATTGCAAAAAGACAAATCCATATTGCAAAAAAATACAAAGCCTATGCAGTTTCTCATGGATCAACAGGTAAGGGTAATGATCAAGTTAGATTTGAACTTGGGTATCATTACTTTGGGCCTAAAATAAAAGTGATTGCGCCATGGAGAATTTGGAAATTAAATTCAAGAACAGATTTAATTAAATATGCCAAAAAAAATAAAATATCGATACCTAAAGATAAAAAAGGTGCCTCACCATTTTCTGTGGATGATAATTTATTTCATACTTCAACTGAAGGTAAGGTCTTAGAAAATCCAAAAAATCCAGCTCCAGAATTTATTTTTCAGAGAACAACTTCGCTAGAAAAAGCTCCTAATAAAGCTTCATATGTTACAATAGGTTTTAAAAATGGAGATCCAATATCTATTAATGGTAAAAAATTATCCCCAGGAAATCTTTTACAAAAATTAAATATAGTTGCTGGTAAAAATGGAATTGGCAGAGTTGACCTTGTTGAAAATAGATTTATAGGAATAAAATCTAGAGGTGTTTACGAAACTCCTGGTGGAACATTATTGATGACTGCTCATAGAGCTATTGAATCTGTTACTTTGAACAAAGAAACTATGCATAAAAAAGATGAAATTATGCCTAAGTATGCAGAACTTATTTACAATGGTTATTGGTATTCAAAAGCAAGATTTAAACTTCAAAAAATAGTTGATCAAAAAAGAAATAAAATAAATGGATCTATTAAACTTAAATTATATAAAGGCAACACTACAATTGTTTCAAGACAAACAAAGAGTAGTGCTTATTCAATGAAAAAGGTTTCATTTGAAGAAAACAAAACATTTAATAAATCAAACGTTGAAAAATTTATTAATTTTCACAAAAAGAAGCTTCGTTAATTTTATTTAGTAATTTTATCTACTAATTTTTTGGCTGCTGGAGCCATTGTAAATGCTGCTAAAACAGCAACTGGAAAAGCAAAAACCCAAGCTTTAAAAAATCTTTCTATATATCCATCATGTATTCCGGTGCCAACTGCTGTAACAACAGCACACATAATAACGCTCATGCCGAAAGACATTATTATCATGTATAAATTCTGAGATTTTTTTTTTGAAGTCATTCTGAATTATTTGTCAATGAGCTTTCTTAAAGCACTCAATAGTATTTTTTAATAGACAGGCAATTGTCATTGGACCTACTCCACCTGGTACAGGTGTTAATGCTTTTGCAACTTTAGAAACTTCATCAAAAGCAACATCACCAACAATACCTTTGTCAGTTTTATTAATTCCTACATCAATTACGATTGCATCTTTTTTTACCCAATCTCCTTTTACAAGCTCAGGAATACCTACTGCTGCCACAATAATATCAGCCTCTAAACATTCGTCCTTTAAATCCTTAGTTTTAGAATGAGTAATTGTCACTGTGCAGTTTTCTTTAAGAAGTAATTGTGCCATTGGTTTACCATTTAAGTTTGATCTACCAACAATAACAGCTTTTTTTCCACTTAAGTTTTTTTCTAATTTTTTAATCAATAAATAACAACCAAGTGGAGTGCAGGGAACTATGCTTTCGTATCCAGATGAAAGATTTCCAACATTTGCTGGATGAAAACCATCCACATCTTTTGTTGGGGAAATTGCTTCAATTACTTTTTGTTTATCTATGTGTTTTGGCAAAGGTAATTGAACTAAAATTCCTGAAACACTTTTATCTTTATTAAGTTCATCAATCTTTTCTAATACTGTTTTTTCTTCTGCTGAATCAGGATATCTTATAACTTCAGATTTTAAACCTACTTCATTTGCAGCTTTCTCTTTCATACGAACATAAATTTGGCTTGGAGCCATATCTCCAATTAACACTACTGTAAGTCCCGGGACTTTATTTGTTTTAGATTTTAAATCTGAAACTTCTTTTTTTAATTCTTCTCTGATTTCAGCTGCTACTTTTTTTCCGTCTATTAAAATCATAAATTAGTTAAATAAAATTGGAGCCACGTAAAGCTTCATACACATTTCTATAAACCAAATCAACAATAGTAATATTATTGGAGATATATCAAGCGTACCTAGGTTTGGCAAAAAGCGTCTTATTTTATTTAGAATTGGATCAGTTAATCGATAAGTTAATTCTAAAATGGAATAAACAAATCTATTTTGAGTATTTAAAACATTAAAAGCAATAAGCCAACTAATTAAGACATTAGCAATTACAATGTAGGAATAAAGCTTTAATATTTGAAGTGTTAAATAAAAAATTGCAATCATTTTTTTTCAACATAAATAGACTGACTAGGAAAGGCAAATGATGCTTTATTTTTTTCTACGATTTGTTTTATAGAAATAGCAAGCCTTTCTTTAACAGCTAACCATTCATCCCAATCATTTGTTTTTGTAAAACAACGAATGTACATATCAATAGAACTATCAGCAAACTTATCTATCCTAACTGCGTATCCAAGCTCTGGTTTATAATCTTCATTTTTTTTTATGTAATTTTCAATTTCATTTCTTATTGTTTTAAGTTGTTCGACTGTTGAGTCGTATTGCAAATTAATTACCCAACTAATAATCCAATTTGTTGTTTGACTAATATTTATCACTGCATTTTCAGCAAATTGAAAATTTGGAATAATTGCAATTGATTTGTCAAACTTTCTTATTACAGTTGATCTAAATCCTATTTTTTCAACAATACCTTCAATTATATCTTCTACTAAAATCCAGTCTCCAATTTTGAATCTTTTTTCGACTAAAACTAAAATTCCTGAAATTAAATTTTTAAATAAATCTTGAGCACCTAATGCAACTGCAACACCAAATAAACCCAATCCAGCGATAATTGGTCCAATCTTTATTCCCCAAAGTTCAAGAACCGCTGCTAAACCTAAAATAAAAATTAAAATTTTTAATGATTTAATAATCCAACCAATTAGTTCTCGAGTTAAAACTTTATCTAATCCACTTAAAATATAAGAAATAGGTTCTATAATTTGATGAATAACCCAAAAAATAAAAATAGTTATTAAAGTTCTATTAATAGTATCAACAATTGTTCTACTTTCTTCTGAAAATGACATGTAATAACTTGCAATAAAAAAACCTAAAACAATTGGTAAAAACCTTGCTGGTCCTTCCATTGCTTGAACAAAAGTATCATCAAATTTATTAGTTGTTTTTTTTGCTATACTTTGTAATCTTTTTATAATTACTTTGCTTATTATTCCTCTAAAAATTAAAAAAATAAGAAAAATTCCAATACCAATTAATATTTGAAATATATCTACTCCAAGGATACCTTTGTTCCAAACTGACAAAAACAATGACTTAAAATTATCTAATAATTCCATATTTAAATTTTATACAGTAAAAACTCTTCTTCGCCAGGATTAAAAAGAAAAATTTTTTTCCACTTAATTTCGTTTAAAACTGCAGATGTTTTCTCTCCTATACACATTAAATTAGTATCCATCCAAAGATTAACTAATTCGTAATTTTTAATTAAGTTTAAAAAACTAATTGCGCTATTTTGTGAATAAACATAAACAATTTCAGGAATTTTTAATTTAAGTTTTTCTATGAATTTATCATTAAATTTTTCTACTGGATTGGCTTTATAATTAATTATTCTTTTAACATTGTAACCTTCAGAGATAAGCTTTTGGTCTAAATCATTAGAAATGATTTCTCCACTTACATAAAGTAACTTACCATCTGCAGAATTAAAATTTTGTAAAATTAATTCTTTTAAATTATTTACATTTCCATTAGCAGCTATAACATTTTGAAATCCAATACTTTTAGCTTTACTTTCAGTTGCACTTCCTACACAAAAACAATTAGTCTTTTTGTCAATTGATTTAGTGTCTAAAAATTTTATCGCATTTGAACTGGTAAAAATAATTCCTTTAAAATCAAAAAAATTTAAATCTTCATATTTTATTCCTTCAATGTTTAATAATGGCATATGAGTAACTTCATGACCTAATGATTGAAATTTCAAAATCATCTCAAGGTTATCTTCTAATGGTCTTGTTAATAAAATATGCATAACTACTTTTTATATGAATTTTTAGAATCTTTCTTGAGAATTGTTCCTGCTTCTTTGCCCAATTCAGATGATAATTGAAGTTCTTTTGAAGCTTTATAATAAAATCTCTTTTTTCCATCCAAAGAAAATAGTTCAGCTTCAAGAATTATATTATTTTTTTCTATTTTTGCAAAAACTCCTATAGGTGTTTCACAATCACCTTCTAAAATTTTTAGAACATTTCTTTCAGCCTTAACACAATTATGTGTTGACTGATGATTAACTTTATTTAATAATTTAATTAAGTCTTGGTCATTTTCTTTACATTGAAGTGCAACAACACCTTGCCCAGCAGATGGAATAATTTCTGATGTTGAAAAAATTTGTGAAATATTTTTATTTAAATTTAATGATTGAATTCCAGCATAAGATAAAATTATTGCATCATATAAATTATCATTTAATTTTTTTATTCTTGTATCAACATTTCCTCTAATCAATTTATAATTAAGGTCTTTTCTTATTTTCTTTAGTTGAAACTCTCTTCTGAAAGACGAAGTTCCAACAATAGAATTAGATGCAAGATCTTTAATGTGTTTGTTGTCTTTACTAATTAAAATTTCTCTTGGATCATTTCTTTCTAAAAAACAATTTGTTATAAGGCCTTTAGTTTCATTCGATGGCATATCTTTTAATGCATGAACAGCAATATCAATTTTTTCTTTTAATAATTCGTCTTCAATTTTTTTAGAAAACAATCCTTTACCACCATGATCTGATAATCTCGTATTTTGTATAATGTCACCCGTTGTGGTAATACTTTTTATCTCTACTTCTTCAATTCCTAAAATATGAGCAAATTTCATAATTTCTGACTTTGCTCTTTCAGCATAGATTAATGCTAACTTACTTCCTCGAGAACCAATAATAATTTTTTTGTTTTTCATTTAATTGCTTTATACTTCATATTTATATTGAGATTTTATTATTAATAAAAATTAATTTAATGAAAAAAAAACCTATAATTTTAGGAATTGAATCAAGCTGCGATGAAACTGCTGCGTCAATAATTCAAGAAAATGATCAGGGTATACCAATTATTCTATCTAATATCGTATCAAGCCAAGTAAATGTACATAAAGAGTTTGGTGGAGTAGTTCCAGAACTCGCAGCTAGGTCTCATATAGAAAAAATTGATCTAATAACAAAAAAAGCGATTAATGAAAGCAACATAAAACTAGAAGATATTGATGCGGTAGCAGCAACTGCTGGACCCGGCCTTATTGTTTGTTTATCAGTTGGTTTAAGTTTTGGAAAAGCTATGGCATATTCTTTAAACAAACCTTTCATAGCAGTTAATCATCTTGAAGGGCACGCCTTAAGTCCTAAATTAGATTCAAAATTAAACTACCCTTATCTTTTGCTTTTAATTTCAGGGGGACATACTCAATTCTTGAGCGTACAGGGTTTGGGAAAATATAAAAGATTAGGTACAACTATTGATGATGCAGTAGGAGAGGCGTTTGATAAAACTGCAAAATTAATTGGAATAGAATTTCCAGGAGGACCACAAATAGAAGTGTACGCAAAAAAAGGGAATCCAAATAAATATAAATTACCAAAGCCGATCATAAATAGAGGTGGGTGTAACTTATCTTTTGCGGGTCTTAAGACAGCAGTTTTAAAAATTTCCAAACAAGTCAAAAATAAACAAGAAAAATATGATCTTGCAGCATCATTTCAAAAAACTATTGAAGAAATATTAGTAAAAAAAAGTAAAGTTGCTTTTAAAGAGTTTAAAAATATAAATAAAAAAAATAATAATAATATTTTTGTTGTAGCAGGTGGTGTTGCAGCAAATAAGAGAATAAGAGAAACTTTAAAAAAGTTAAGTGATAAGGAAAAATTCAAAGCTATTTTTCCACCAATTAATTTGTGCAGTGATAATGCAGCAATGATAGCAGTTGTTGGGTTAGAAAAATATAAAGAAAAAACATTTAGTAATTTAAATTTTTCTCCTAAACCAAGGTGGCCATTAGATGAAAAAGCTAATTTTTTAAAAGGTGCAGGTGTAAAACTATAGTAAAAAATATAAATAGATTTAAAACTTATTTACTTATCAATTAATTTTAAATTTTGCTTTTTTAGCATCTTTTAAAAAAGTTCTGACTGTTTCTTTTGTTAATTGATTAAGTGATTTTCCAAATTTTTCTATTTTTTGAATTGTAGTTGGTGGTATTGTAATAATATGACAACCCAATTGTTTTGCTTGTAAATAATTATAGGGTTCCCTTACACTTGCCCATAAAATCTCCACATTTGCAAATTTATTTGCCAAATTTAAAGACTTTATAAATTCTGGGATTGGATCATTTCCTGTATCCGCTGCTCTTCCAGCAAATATAGAAATTATTATTTTTGTTTTTTTATTTATTAATTTTAAAACTTTTGCAGTTTGTTTTGCACTGTATACTGCCGTAATATTTAACTTAATATTTTGATTGTTTAACTCTTTAATAATTTTTCCCATAAAAATACCTTTTGAATTCGTAATTGGTATTTTTACATAAACATTTTTACCCCATTTATTAATTTTCAAAGCTTGTTTTTTTATATTTAAATAATCATCTGCAAAAACTTCAAGAGAAACAGGTTTGGATGAACAGGTCTTAAGAATTTTTTTAGAGTATGACTCATAATCTTTTGCTCCTGCCTTTCTCATCAAACTTGGATTGGTCGTAAATCCCTTAACAATGCTTTTTTTATTAAATTTTTTTATTATTTTTAAATCAGCAATATCGCAAAAAATTTTTGTTTTCATTTTTTGATTTATTTATACTAAATTGTTCCTAATATAGAAATGACAAAATCTTATTGGCTACTTAAATCAGAACCAAATATTTGGTCAATTGAACAACAGAAAAAAGTTGGTGCTAAAGGAACAACATGGGATGGAGTAAGAAATTACCAGGCAGCAAGCAATTTAAAAAAAATGAATAAAGGTGATCTTTGTTTTTTTTATCATTCAAATATTGGAAAAGAAATTGTAGGCATTGTTGAAGTTATTAGAACGGCTTTCATTGATACATCTGACAAACAAAAAAGATTTGTAGCGGTTAGAGTTAAATATAAAAGAGTTTTAAAAAAAGCAATTTCCCTTGAAAATATTAAAAAAAATAGAAATTTACAACATTTATCG
>CACJXT010000025.1 GCA_902597425.1 uncultured Pelagibacteraceae bacterium
TGTAATTCTTTTTCATCAATATCCAAAATTATAACGTTGGCACCTGAATTTAAAAATTTCTTGGCGATATCAAAACCAAACCCTTGGGCCCCTCCTGTTATTAATGCTGTTCTGTTTTTTAAGTCAAATTGGTTCATTAAGAAGAATTATCTACTTGCCAACAAATAATAAGTTAAAGATGAAATGAAGGCACCTATAAACCATGAAAAAGATTGAAGGAACCTTAAGTCAGCATTCCAAATAGTTGCTGCGGAAAAAATAAATCCAATAAACAAAGAATATATTGCTTTTATATGCCAGCCGTATGAAAAATAATATGAACTATTATTAGCAGAAGAAAATATATCTTTATTAACTAATTTTTGCTTTTTAATTAAATAATAATCAACAATTATAATACCAAAAATTGGTCCAAAAAAAGAACCCATAGTGTCTACAAAAGATAAAATTCCAATTTGGCTTAACAATGGCATCCAAAAAATACCAATTGGAAAAGCAATTAAAGCAATAATTACTCCAGTACTTTTAAGTGTCAGGATGTTTGGAAAAAAATTTAATATTGAATTTTGTGAAGGAACATAATTTGCTATTAAATTTGTTGATAAAGTTGCGAATAAAATAAAAAATAATACAGTTATACTTAGAAGTACATTGTCAAATTTACCAATAATGTCGGTTGGATTAGTTAAGATTCGACTCACATCATCTAAATTTTTATTTAAAATAATATCTGCTCCAATGACGATAAGAACTGAAAATAAAGAAAAAATAATTAAATTTAATATTAAACTTAAATTTCCTTTGTTTAATTCATTTTTATCTTTAACATATCTTGAAAAATCACCATAATTAACAATTACGATTGAAAAATATGCAAATATTGTTCCGGCAATTGTTATCGTTGGCACAATACTATCTTTAGAAAAAATATTATCGAAAGTTAGTAAATCTTTGAAAGATTGTAATACTTCAGTGTAATGTTCAGAAACAATAATTATTAGAAATAAAGTCAATCCAAGATAAACAATTATTGCCGAAAAATTTATAAACAATCTATTAAACGTGTGGCTCTTACTAAATAAAAAAACTTGTAAAATTAATGAAAAGATAAATGCAGACCAATCAATAATATTTAGACCCAAAAAAAACATCATAAATATATCATGGTCTAAAATGCTGCTATCAAATGAATAAAAAGCTATTCTTATTAAATAGCCAAAGGATTTCGATAAAAAATATGTTTGAACACCAAACATAAAAATCCCCACTAAACCTCTTGATAGTGAAATGTATCTAGCTCCTCTTACGCCCATTGAAACTCTTAAGAGAACTGGGAATGGAATTCCATGTTTTTGGCTTGGTTTACCAATAAAACTTACAAATATATATACAAATAAAGAACCAATCAAAGATCCTAATAAAACAACCAAAAAATTCAATTCATAAACTAAATACAAAGAAGCAATTAAAGAAAAACCAATAATACTTTGGATGCTGACTGCCCAAAAGCAAAATAGATTTTTCCAATCCCAAAGTTTGTCATTTGGGTTGACTGATACAATTTCCCAATTAGTAAGTTTAATTTTTCCTTTATCTTGAATCACTAGATTATATTAAACTAAAAAATATTACTGTCCATACAGGACCATTGGTAGCCACAAAGCAATTTTAGGAAATATTATAATTATTATTAATCCTATAACTTGAAGAACCATAAATTGCATCATTCCCAAGTAAATGTCCTTTAAATCCCACTCTGGAACTACGCCCTTTAAAAAATAAGCTGATAAAGCTACTGGAGGTGAGAGCCAGGCGGTTTGTAAATTAACAGCAACTAATATTGCAAACCATGTAAGATTAAAACCTAATGCTTCAATTAAAGGTAAAATTATTGGAATTATAATCATAACAATTGGAACCCATTCAAGTGGCCAGCCTAAAAGAAAAATCATACTCATTACAATAGCTAAAATTAAATATTTATTCATTTCTAGACCTAATAAAAAGTCTGTAAGAAGCATTGGTGTGCCTAATCTTGCAAAAACTGCTCCGAAAAAGTTTGACGCTGCTACTAAAACCATTATTAACGCTGAAATTTCTAAAGTCTTAACCAATGATTCTTGTAATTTTTTAAATGTTAATTTTCTATAACCTAAGGCTAACAATAATGAGCCTAACGCTCCACAACCTGCTGCTTCAGTGGGTGTTGCAAATCCAAATAAAATACTTCCTAATGCTGCAAAAACTAAAGCAGCTGGAGGAACCAGTCCAAAAAAGAATTCTATCCAAACTTCTTTTATGCTTGTTGCTCTCATTTCAATTGGTAAAACTGGTCCTAAACTTGGATCAATCCAGCAACGAATTGTTACGTAAGCTGCGTAAAGTGATGCTAATAAAATTCCCGGAATAATTGCTGCTGCAAATAAATCAGTTACAGGAATTTCCATAATAGGACCCATAACAACGAGCATAATGCTTGGTGGTATTAAAATACCTAATGTACCACCAGCAGTAATTGTTCCTGCTGATAATCTCACATTATAGCCAGACCTATTCATTGATTTGGCTGCCATAATTCCAAGTATTGTTACTGATGCACCAACAATTCCTGTTGCCGCCGCAAATATAACGGAAACGAAAAGTACTGCGTAATATAATGAGCCTTTAACTTTTGCCAGCATTAATTGAAAAGCTGAAAACAATCTTTCCATTAAACCTGCTTGTTCCATCATAATACCCATAAATACAAAGAGCGGTACGGCGGCTAAAGTTTGTTCGGTCATTACCATAGAAAATTGAAGCGTCATTAAATAAAAAACTAAATGACCAAAGCCTAAATAACCAAATACAAATCCTAAAAAAATTAAAGTAAATGAAATTGGAAAACCTACAAATATTGCAAACAACATTACTCCAACTAATACAAATCCAAGGATGGCGGGATCAATAAATTCAGCTAACATTATTTATTATCTCCTGGCCATTTTCCTTTTGTGGCAGCCCAGTAACTTTTAAATAATTCTGAAATTCCTTGAATAAGTAAAAAAATAATTCCAATTAACAAGCAAGATTTAATTGGCCACAAGTATGGCATCCATGCAGTGTCCATTCCCCTCTCGCCTCTCATTATAGATTCCTGAACAAAACCAATGGTCATATATAAAAAAACTAATAGTCCCGGAAAATAAAATAATATATATAACCAAAAATCTACAAGACCTTGTGTTTTGACTTTAAAATTTCTATATAAAAAATCTGCTCTAATATGAACGCCTTTGGATAAAGCATAACCTGCTCCTAACATGAACAAAGCACCATATAAAAAACGACTCATATCATAAGCCCACATAGTTGGTGCTGTAAAAAGCTTTCTTGCAAAAACTTCATATGTCATTGCAAGTATTAAAGGTATAGTAATCCAACAAACAATATTACCAACCCATTTACTAAATAAATCTATTTTTGTAATTGATAGTGCCATCCATTTTGGCATATCATCTGGCATTTTTCCTGAACCACCTCTTCGTTCAGCAATCATTTCATCTGAAATATCTAATCTGGTAGGTTCGTCTGTCATGTTTCCCTCAAAAAAAATAAAGCGGACTGTAAAGTCCGCTTTATTCTAAATATATTTATAGTTTTTTAAACTATTATTTATTTCAATGTTGCAGCGTGAGCCATTCCTAGCTTCGCATTAGACATTTGAGCACCAGACCAAAAAGGAACTGCTATGTCAGCAAATTCTTTTTGAGAATCCCAAACTTTTTTGAAAAATGCATTTTCAGCTGCATTTTTTTCTAAGCTCGCTTTAGCAGCACCCATATATGCTGGGAAATAATCTGCAGGAGTATCATGTAATATTACACCAGCTTCTTCAGTTAAGTATTTAAGAGCTTTTCCATTCTCATAAATTCTGTAACTCATAGCTTTTGATAAAGATGCTGTAGCAGCAACTTCCATAGCTTTTTTTTCATGATCAGTCATTGATCTGTATACTTTACCATTAACATATAAATCAGCATTAACCACTACTTGGTGAAGACCTTGTAGGTAATAATGTTTTAGAACTTTTTGGAAACCAAATGTCATGTCCGGCTTAGGACAACACCATTCAGCTGCATCAATTGTTCCTGCTTCAAGTGCCGGAAGAATATCTCCACCACCCATAGCAACAGAAGCTACACCAATGTCTTTGTATGTTTGTCCAGGTATTCCTGGAGGTGTTCTGAATCTATATTTTCTAAAGTCATCCATGCTATTAATTGGCTCTTTGAACCAACCTAGCGCTTCTGGACCAACTGGTTGAAGCATAAATCCTTTAATGTCTCTTTTCATCTCTTTCCAAAGTTGGTCGTATAATTCTTTACCACCACCATATTGAAACCAAGATAAAAATGCGATGTTATCAATTCCTACACCTGCACCTGCTACTGGAGAACCAAATAACATAGCCGCAGGATGTTCACCTGACCAATAGTGCGTCCAAGCAAATCCACAATCGATCAATCCTTTATCAACTGCATCTAATGTTTCTTTAACTCCAACTACAGTACCGGCAGGAAGAATTTCAAACTTTATAGAACCACCTGTTAAATCAGTTACAGTTTGACCAAAGTCTTTTAACATTACAACTTCGTCAGCTTTTGCGTTGATTACAGTTTGGCATTTTAATGTTTTAGCATTAGCGCTTGATACTGAAATTGCAGTAAGAAGAGCCGTACCTAAAATAAATGAAATGATTTTTCTCATATTTTTCCCTCTCTGTTTTTTTAAAAAAGGAAGTGTTTCAAAAAAAGAAAATTTAAACAAGTATAAATAAAGCCCAAAATGGCATATCAAATTGTTGTAAAGCTGGAATTTTTGATTTTAAGCACTAGTATGTAACAAATCACCAAAAATAATGGAAAATTTTGATTACATAATTATAGGGGCTGGTTCTGCTGGATGTGTTCTTGCAAATAGACTAACTAATAATCCAAATATTAAAGTTTTATTGTTAGAAGCTGGCGGAAAAGACACAAATCCTTGGATACATATTCCTGGTGGTTATTTTAAAACTATGCACAACCCAGATATAGATTGGTGTTTTGAAACAGAAAAAGAACCAAATTGTGATAACAGAAAAATGGTTTACCCTAGAGGCAAAACACTTGGGGGAAGTTCTTCTATTAACGGGATGCTTTATATTAGAGGACAATCTAATGATTATAATTATTGGAGACAACTTGGAAATGTTGGTTGGTCTTGGGAAGATGTACTTCCTTATTTCAAAAAGTCAGAAGATTTTCAATTTGGAGAAAACGAATTTCATGGTTCAGGAGGGCCAATTAAAGTAGAAAAAATAAGATCTACTTTTAAAGTTTTAGATTTATTTTTAGAAGCTTCAGAAGAGTTTGGTTATAAAAAAACTGAAGATTTTAATAGTGGTAATAATGAAGGGATGGGTTATTTCCCTTTTACAATTAAAAATGGTTTTAGATGTAGTACAGCTGTTGGTTATTTAAATCCAATTAAAAAAAGAAAAAATTTAAAAATTATTACTAACGCTCACGTAAAAAATATTGAGTTTGAAAATAAAACAGCAAGGAATGTTAATTATTGGATTGATAATAGCTTGGTTAAAGTTAAAGCAAATAAAGAAATAATATTGAGTGCAGGAACTATTGGTTCTCCACATATTTTACAATCATCAGGAATTGGACCAGGCGAACTATTAAAAAATAATAATGTAGAAGTGATAAAAGATCATCCTGGTGTTGGTAAAAATCTTACAGATCACTTAATGCTTAGACCAGTTTATAAAATTAAAAATTTGGAAACATTAAATGATATTTATTATAGTATTTCAAAAAAAATTATTACAGGATTGCAATTTTTACTATTAAGAAAAGGACCTTTAACAGTTGGTGCTAGTTATGTTTGTGGTTTTATAAAAAGTGATCCTCATCTTGAAACTCCAAACTTGCAATTTCATGTATCTCCAGCAAGTACTGATTTGTTAGGAAAATCATCACTTCATAAATTCCCAGCTTTCACCCCAACTATAGCTAATATCAGACCAACTAGTAGAGGATCAATTGAATTAAAATCTCCAGATACTAGAGTGTCGCCAAAAATAAAAATGAATTATTTGTCTACCAATGAAGATAGAGAAATAGCAGGAAAGTCTTTAAAAATTGTTCGAAAAATTGTTATGAATTCAAAAGCATATAAAGAATATCAGCCTGAAGAATTAAGACCAGGAATCAATATTACTGATAATGAAACTCTCGCAACAGAAGCTGGAAAATTTGCAAATACTATATTTCATCCAGTAAGTACGTGCAGAATGGGAAATGATGAAATGGCTGTTGTAAATGATAAATTAGTTGCTCATGGTTTTGAAAATTTAAGAATTGTTGATGCTTCTGTAATGCCACATATCACATCTGGAAATACTAATGCTCCAACTATAATGATTGCAGAAAAAGCTGCTGACATGATAATAGAAGATAGTAAGTCATGACTGAACAAATAATTATTTTTTCTCAAATTGTATTTATTGATCTAGTTTTAGCTGGTGATAACGCAATTATAATTGGAATGGTTGCTTCGCAGTTCCCGCCCGATCAAAGAAAAAAAATTATTTTTTGGGGAATTGGTGCTGCTGTAATTTTAAGAATTATATTAACTCTTCTTACCGCTTATTTGCTACAAATAACAGGATTAAGATTAATTGGTGGTCTAGCACTATTATATATCTGCTACAAACTTTATACTGATGTAATTAAAAAATCCTCAACAGATAATGAAAAAATAAAAGTAGATAATTCTAGTTTTTGGAAAGCGATATGGACAGTTTTAATTGCAGATTTTACAATGAGTCTTGATAACGTATTGGGAGTTGCGGGCGCTGCAAAAGATCATTACGGGCTTCTTGTTTTTGGTCTAGTTTTATCTATAGCTTTAATGGCAACTGCTGCAACTTTAATATCTGGATGGATTAAAAAATATACTTGGATAGGTTGGATTGGATTGTTCGCAATACTAGCAGTGGCAATTGAATTGATCTATACTGATTTAAAACTATTCTTATAAAAATGTATTTAAAAAAATATAATTTAAAAAATAAATATGCACTAGTAACGGGAGCTGGCAAAGGTTTAGGTCGAGCTTGTGCGATTGCTCTTGCAGAGGCAGGATGTAATTTGATTATTGTTAGTCGAACAAAAAAAGACCTTGATAATGTTTCAAAAATTATAAAGAAATTAAAGGTAAAATGTAAATCTTATACATGTGACGTTACAAATTATAATGAAATCAAAACTATAATAAACAAACAAACAAGAATTGATATTTTGGTTAATAATGCTGGAAATAATATCCCTGAACACTTTACAAAAGTTAAAACAAAAAATATGGAATATCTTGTTAAGGTTAATACTATAGCTACATTTAATATTGCCCAATTATGTTCAATCAAAATGATGAAATTAAAAAATCGTAAAAAAGTTGGAGGTTCTATAATTAACATGTCGTCTCAAATGGGGCATGTTGGAGGGCCAATAAGAAGTGTCTATAATATGAATAAATGGGGCTTAGAGGGTCTAACAAAAGGTATGGCAGTAGACCTAGCAAAATACAATATAAGAGTAAATGCAGTAGCGCCAACATTTGTCGTTACCTCAATGACAAAAAAATTTCTGAAAAATAAAAAGTTTAAAAAAGAAACTTTAAATAACATTCCACTTGGTAGATTTGCAGAAATGTCAGAAATAGCATCTACTGTTGTTTTTTTAGCATCTGACGCTGCTTCAATGATTCATGGAACTTCTATATTAGTAGATGGCGGATGGACAGCAAAATAATTAAATTTTTTTTACTAATTTTTTTTATTTCGTTTAAATCTTATGCTGTTGAGTTCAATGGTAAATTTATCCAAGGACATTATATAATAGGTAAAACTGATCCAAATTCTACTGTCAGCATAGATAAAATCAAAGTCAAAGTTTCTAAAGATGGATATTTTGCATTTGGATTGGATAGAGAAAGAAAGTATGACGTTGTAATCAAAATTAAAAAAGATGGAAATACAAATAAAATTATTAAAAAAGTTCAAAAAAGAAAATATAACATCCAAAGAATTGATGGTCTTGAAGAAAAAAAAGTAACTCCACCTGAAGAAGTATATGAAAGAATTAAAAATGAAAATAAACTTATCGCAGAAGCGAGAGAGTTAAATTCAGATTTAGATTTTTTTAAGGATAAATTCATTTTACCTTTAGAAAATGCAATAATCACTGGTGTCTACGGAAGTCAAAGAATATTAAATGGCAAACCACGTTGGCCACATTATGGAATTGATTTTGCAGGTGAGCTTGGAACACCTATAAAAGCCATGGCTGATGGTGTTGTTACATTAGCAGAAAATGATTTATATTTTACAGGTGCAACTTTAATTTTTGATCACGGTCATGGAATTTCAACTTTGTATATGCATTTGGATGAATTCTTTGTTGAAAAAGGAGATATTGTAAAACAAGGAGATGTCATTGGAACAGTTGGCTCAAGTGGTAGATCTACAGGTCCTCATTTAGATGTAAGATTAAATTGGTTTGGTACCAGACTTGATCCAGCAACTGTTTTGGATATAAATTAATGGGTCTTCATTTTTCAAAAGAAGAGTTTGCATCGAGAAAATTAAAAGTTTTAAAATCAATGAAAGAACAAAATATAAATGCTCTTTTAATGTTTAAACAGGAATCTATGTATTGGTTAACTGGATACGATACATTTGGATTTGTATTCTTTCAGTCATTAATTCTTAATGAAGATGGTGAGGTAATTCTTTTAACAAGGGCTCCTGATCTAAGACAAGCTGAAAATACATCAAATATAAAAAATATAATAATTTGGGAAGATAAAGAAAACTCTAGTCCATCAGACTTATTAAAGAGCATATTAATAGATCTTAAACTTAAAGGAAAAAATATTGGTGTTGAATATGACTCTTACGGTTTGACTGGCAGAAATACTATTAGGCTTAACGAGTCATTAAAAGATTTTGCTAACTTAAAAGATAAATCTGAATTAATTTCTCACTTAAGGGTAATAAAGTCAGATCAAGAAATTCTCTATATTAAAAAAGCTGCAAAACTTGCTGATGATGCTTTAGTGTCAGCATGGAAAACAGTAAAAACAGGTGCTGACGAGGGAAAAATTTTAGCAGAAATGCAAAAAGTTATTTTTGCTGGTGGTGGAGATTATCCAGGAAATGAATTTGTAATAGGATCAGGTCATAATGCACTACTTTGCAGATATCAGGCAGAAAAAAGAATTTTATCAAACGTGGATCAATTAACTATTGAATGGGCTGGAACTTATAAGCATTATCATTCAGCATTAATGAGAACTATTCCTATAGGGAAAGCTGATCAAAAACATTATAAAATGCATGATGCTTGTGTTGATGCATTAAGTAATTGTGAAAAAAAACTTATACCTGGAAATAAAGTTGGTGAAGTATTTGATGCTCATGCAAAAACTTTGGATAATCATGGCTACAATAAATCTAGAATGAATGCTTGCGGTTATTCATTAGGTGCAACTTTTGCTCCAACATGGATGGACGTCCCACCTATGATCTTCACTGGAAACCCCCTAATTATAAAACCTGGGATGGTATTCTTTATGCACATGATCTTGATGGACAGTGAGGCGCAATTAGCAATGAATTTAGGAGAGACATATTTAGTGACTAAAGATGGCAATGAGAGGTTAGGTAAACAAAAGCTGGATCTGGTGGTTTTGTAGCAAATTCTGCAAGTCTGTCAGCAACTCTTCCTATAATATCCTATACAAAATAACCCAGAACCACGATCCCTAAAAGGTTTTTCATACTTGTTAAATTTAAACCTCGTAAAGTCTAATCATGTTTGTCATTTTTGCTTTACCAAAAGGAAGGCCAGCAGTAATAACGACATAATCTTTTTTCTTTATAGATTTTTCTTTTGTAATAATTTCTTTCGAAATTTTTATCATATCATTCCAATTTCTCGCATCCCTGCTATTAATCGATTTGATTCCCCACAATAATGATACTCCTCGACTTACATTTACATTTGGTGATATGGTAATTATGCTAACCGAAGGCCGCATAGAAGAAACAAATTTAGCAGTTTTTCCAGAATTAGAAAAAGCAATAATAGCTTTAACTCTAGGATTATAAGCAAGATCCTTGACTGACAATACTACTGATTTCATAATATTTTTTTTAGCATCAATCGAACTTTTAAATTCACTAATATGTTGTTTTTTATATTTTTCTGTAGAAAGAATAGTTTTTGACATTGTTTTTACACTTTGAGTTGGGTTTTTTCCTATAGCTGACTCTGCTGAAAGCATCACAGCATCTGCACCTTGAAATATGGCGGTGGCAATATCATTTATTTCAGCTCTAGTCGGTGAAGGGTTTTCAATCATGCTCTCTAACATTTGCGTTGCTACGATAACAGGCTTAGAAAGTGTAGTACATTTTTTTATAAGCTCTAATTGAATGCTAGGAACTTTACTAAGCCCTATATCAATTGCAAGATCACCTCTTGCGATCATTATTGCATCACTTGCATTAATTATTTCTTTTATATTTTTAATTGCAATTTTATTTTCAATTTTTGAAATTATTCCAATATCAGAATTAATCAGTTTTCTTGTTTCCTTTATAAGGCTAGAATTTTGTACGTATGAAAGTGCAATCCAGTTGCAACCCATACTTTTTGCAGTAGAGATATCCTTTTTATCTTTTTTTGTTAGACGTTTTAGCGGAATCTTAATATTTGGTATATGAACACTTTTATTGCTACTTAATATACAATTAGTACTTAAACATCTTGTTACTAACGATTTTTTATTTTTTTTAATTACTTTAAAAGTAAATTTTCCATCATCTAATAAAATTTTGCTACCTATTTTTATTTTGTTAATAATAAATGAGTAGGGAAAACAAACTCTTAGGTTGTTGCCAACTTTTTTATTTGTATCAAAAGTAAATTTCTGATTGTGTTTAATTCTTAATTTTTCACTTGATGTTTTTCCAATTCTTAATTTTATCCCCTGTAAATCAGCAATAATAGCAATTCTTTTATTTAACTTATTCTCAAATTTTCTTATTTGAGAAATTATTTGCTTAACTCCTTTTATATCGTGACTAAAGTTAATTCTGAAGGCATCTACACCTAAACTAATTATTTTTTTAAGTTTTTTTTCTGAATAAATAGCTGGTCCTAAAGTAGCTATAATTTTTGCTTTTTTTTCCATCATATTAATAATTAGTTGACATTTTTTTAATAGTTTTTTGATGACATCGTGCACATGTGATTTTTAATTGAAGTTGAATGTCAGCCATATAACAGACCCAGAACCACGATTCCTAAAATTTTTTTCAATTAATTTTATCTTAAAAATAATATTTATTTATTTTAATTATTTTACATCCCCCATCTCATAGCTGCGGTATGTACCGGTGAGTTCCAATGTTTTGCTATTTCTTCATCACATTTTAATAGAGTAATAGAAACTCCTTGCATTTCAAGTGAGGTGCAATAATTGCCAACTAAACTTCTTGTAACTTCAATTCCCTTGGATTGTAAAATTTGACATGCATCATCATAGACCAAATATAATTCTGTAAGAGGTGTGCCTCCCATACCGTTTACAAAAAGTAATGTCTTTTCATTATTTTCTGGTTTTAGATTGTCAAGAATGGCATCTAAAATATTTCCTACAATTGTTTTGGATGGTTGAATTTTTTCTCTTTTTCTACCTGGTTCACCATGAATTCCTACTCCAAATTCCATTTCATCATCACCAATATCAAAAGTTGGTTTTCCTGCTGCAGGAACTGTGCAGCTTGTAAATGCAACACCCATGGTGCCAGCATTTTTATTAACTTTTTCTCCAAGTTTTTTACATTCTTCTAATGATCCTCCATCCTCTGCTAAAGATCCAACTATTTTTTCTACTAAAACTGTAGCGGCAACTCCACGTCTACCAGTAGTAAATGTTGAATCTTTAACGGCGACATCATCATTAGTGACTATACTATCATTTTTTCCAGAATACATTTCTGCACCCATTTGAAAGTTCATAATGTCTCCAGAATAATTTTTAACAATAAATAAAACTCCTGCGCCACTATCAACATGTTCTGCTGCTGCTTGCATTTGATCTGGAGCTGGTGCTGAAAAAACAAAACCTGGACATGCAGCATCAAGCATCCCATGACCAACAAAACCTCCATGCATTGGTTCGTGACCGCTTCCTCCACCTGAAATCAAAGATACTTTGCCCTCTTTTGTTTTATTTTTTCTTGAAACAAAACTTGGATCTAAGCTAACTTTAATAATATCGCTATGAGCTTTACCAAATCCATTAAGACTTTCTTTTAAAAAGTCATCGGTTTTATTAATAAATTTTTTCATTTTTCCTCCTATTGATTAATTAATGATTTACATATTGTATCTATAATAAGTTGTGAAGAACGAGCACCAGGATCAATATGTCCTTTAGCACGTTCGCCTAAAAAGGATGCTCTACCTTTTGTAGCTAGCATATCTTTTGTGGCTAACATTCTATCTTCTGCAATTTTTATTACTTCATTTAATCCTTGTTTCATTTCATTATTATTATTTTTTAACTCATTAAGTTTTTCGGACACTGGTATCAGTACATCCATCATTGTCTTTTCTCCTATGTCTGCCTTCCCTCTTTCTTTCATTGCATTAACACCATTAATAATCATTTCACATGCTTTACTAAAATCAACATTTTTATCGAGGCCAGGTGATTTTGCCATAGATATAAAAAAAGTTCCAAATAAAGCCCCTGATGAACCACCAATTCCTGATAAAACTTTCATGGCAATCATATTTAGAGCTTTTGCTAAAGGTAAATCTTTTATCGTACTTTCAAGTTCAATCACTAACTTTAGACCTCTTTGTATATTAAATATGTGATCGCCATCTCCAATATTCTGGTCTAATGCTTCAATTTCTGAAGCATTTTCATCAATGACTTTTTGAATATTTTTTGCTTGAGAAATTAAAAAGTTAACGCTCATATGTTCTATTTCCCTCGTCATCGAAATTTAAAATTTTTTGTTTATTAATGTCAA
>CACJXT010000026.1 GCA_902597425.1 uncultured Pelagibacteraceae bacterium
TAATGAACGCTTTGTTCAACGGAATGAATTTAATTCAATAATAAATATAATTGAAAAAAAAAATATATTAGAATCCAAAAAAATTAGTTTACTTACATTTGATAATAGATTTTTAGTATGGGCAACATTAGTTGATATTAAATATTTAAACATTGTAAATGGGGTTATGGTTTCGAGAACAAATGATATGATAGAAAATGACTTAATCAGTACATTCAAGTATTTAAATTTGTCCAAAAATGATTTTAAAAAATTTATAAAAAATAAAAAATTAAGCTACTGGCGCTATAGAAATGACAATATAAAAGATTTATTTTGGATGCGCTATCAAGCTAATTCTATGGTTACCTTAAATGATTCAAAAAATTTTGATCAAGAAATTTTAGAATTCATAAGTAAAAGCTCACCGTTACTATCTCAACAATTAATAATGCCAAATGAAGAATTTGAAAGATTTTTATCTAAATATGAAAATGAAAATAATTCATTTTTTGTACAACCAAAAATTATTATTATTAATAAAAAAAATTCTATTCTAAAAAAATCATATGTTAGTAATAGCAAATATTGTAAGGCTTTTGAGGGTAAAGTTTATGATTTTTATTACAGTTTTGATTTAAATACAGATTGTATAAAATAAAGTTTTTTTAATAATTAAAATAAAATTTATTAAAAAAAAGTGTTAGAATAATAAAAAGAAAAATTCTTAAAAATGAAAGATGTAGTTCTTGATACAGAAACCACTGGTTTATCAGTAAAAGAAGGTCATAGAATAGTTGAAATTGGATGTATTGAGCTTGATAACTTAATTCCTACCCAAAATAAGTTTCATTGTTATTTAAATCCAGAAAAAAAAGTTTCCAAAAAGGCATTTGAAGTTCATGGTTATACGGATGAATTTTTATCTAACAAAAAAAAATTTAAAGAAGTAGCTGATGAATTTTTGGACTTTATAAAAGACAAAAGAATAATTATTCATAATGCAGAATTTGATTTGGCTCATATAAATAATGAGTTAATTCTTATTGGGAAAGGTAGAATTAATAGAGATAACATTGTGGATACTTTAGAAATAGCTAGAGATAAATTTCCTGGTTCTCCAATTAGTCTTGATGCTCTTTGTAAAAGATACAGAATTGATAACTCAAAGAGAGTACACCATACAGCTCTTGTTGACTGTGAATTATTGTCTAAAGTTTATATTAATTTAATTGATCAGAAAGAGCCAACTTTAAATTTTCAAAATAAAGACACTAATAAAGAAAATATTAATATAAATAATAATAATGTGTATTGTAAAAAAATAATTAAACCTAGTTCAGATGAGCTTCAATTACACAAAAGTTATTTGAACACGAACTTAAAAAAAAATTTTTATTAATTAAATTGTTTATTGAATAATTTTTCAAAATCAATTTTTTTTTCTAATTTAACATCTGGAAATCCAGAATTATTTAATAAATTTAGAAAAGTCTTTTCTAGATTTGGATAAATTTTATTTTGAACATCACATAATATAATTTTTTTTAAATCTTTTTTATCTTTAATTTCATCATTAATTTTTATAACTGTAGCGTAAACTATTTCAAAATGAGATTTTTTTTCGTTAGCCTCTTTATCGTTAAACTTTAGTGTTGTATTAACTTCTATAAGTTTATTTTTTAATGCTTTAGAATTTATATCAATGTCTAAATGATACTTGGAAATATTATCTTTAACAAATAGGTAACTTTGAATATCAGCTGTTTCACTGGACATATCTTTAATAAATTGTGCTAAAATTTTAAAATTTTCTTTCATTATCTTCATCTATATCTTCAAATTCGCCTTCAATAAAATCTTGTTTTTTTTTATTTCGCGAATATTTTGTTGATATTTTTTTAAGTAGTAGTTTTCTTGTTGGTGGAAAAATAATTAATAATCCTACAATATCTGTTGCAAATCCTGGTATTATAAGAAGGATTGCAGCAAAAGCTAATGCTGCACCAGAAACTATTTCATAAATTGGTATTTCATTTTTGACTATTTGGGACAATCCTGATTTAAGAGTATTGAATCCTTCATATCTAGCATAAATTATACCCAAAAAAGCAGTTATAAAAATAAGTGAAATTGTAGTAAAAGCCCCTATTTGAGATCCAATTTTAATAAATAGGTAAATTTCAATTATTGGCACTAAAATTATTATTAGTAATAATGTGTTCATTTGTCCTTAATCTAAATTGCTAGTTGAAATTTAGCAACATACTAAATATTATTCGACTATGAATTATAGTTTTGAATATATAGATATAATACTTTTAGCAATGATTGCTGGTTTTATTTTTCTAAGATTAAGAGGAATTTTAGGTAAAAGAACCAATTTTCATGAAAAACTATCAACTGATTTTAAACAAGAATTCCAAAAAGAAGCAATAAAAAAAAATCTTGAAAATCAGACTTTTGACGATTCTGCTCAACAAGAGTTTTTAAAGGGAGCAAAAATTGCTTATGAAACAATAATAACTAACTTTGCTTCTGGAAATCTAAAAAATATAAAATTACTTTTAGATAAAAAAATTTATGACCAATTTAATGATGCTATAAAAGATAGGAAAGAAAAAGGACATAGTTCGGAAACAACTTTCATTGGTATTAATTCGGCAAAGATAAAAAATCACCAAAAAAATAACAATATTTTAGAAGTGACTGTAGAATTTGTTAGTGAAATTATTTCTACTTTAAAAGATAAAGATAAAAAAATTTTATCAGGAGATCCTGAAAAAATAAAAAAAGTACATGATTCATGGAAGTTTTCTAGGGATTTAAGATCATTAAATCCAAATTGGTTATTAATAGATACACAAGCTTAATTGAATAGAAAAATTTCAAATAAAGATAAAAAAGATTGGAAAGATTTTCTATCAAGTAAAGATAAGGTTTATAATAAAGATTTATCTTCACCACAAAAAAATATTAATAAGGAATTAACTAAAACTATTGATTTACATGGTTTGTCTTTAGAAAATGCAAATAAAGTTATAAACGATTTTATAGATAAATGTTTTCATAACAATGTTAATAGAATAATTGTAGTAACTGGAAAAGGCTTAAGATCAAAAAATATTGAAAATCCTTATGTTTCAAAAGATCTTAGTATTTTAAAATATTCAGTTCCAGAATATATAAAATCTAATTTAAAATTAATGAAAATGATAAAAAAGATTCAAGAAGCAGACATTAAAGATGGAGGAGGTGGTGCTTTTAATATTTATTTAAAAAAAATTAAAGAATAAATTTTGATAAATCAGTATCTTTAACTAATTCACCAATATTTTTTTTAACATAATCAGAATTAATTGTAATTTTTTCGCCAGATTTATCTGTAGCTGTAAAGCTAATTTCATCTAAAACTTTTTCAATAATAGTATGCAACCTTCTTGCGCCAATATTTTCTACAGTTGAGTTAACTTCTGTAGCAAGATAAGCGATTGTATCTATTCCATCTTCAGAAAATTCTAAATCAACATTTTCAGTTTTTAATAAAGCTTTATATTGTTTAATTAAACTATTATCGGGTTCTTTTAATATTCTTTTAAAATCATCACTGGTTAAAGCATCAAGTTCAACTCTAATTGGTAATCTTCCCTGAAGTTCTGGTAATAGATCAGATGGTTTTGCAAGTTGAAAAGCACCAGATGCTATAAATAAAATATGATCAGTTTTAATTGGACCATATTTAGTGCTAACAGTTGTTCCTTCAATTAAAGGTAATAAATCTCTTTGAACACCTTCTCTTGAAACATCTCCGCCAACACGATCTGTCCTTGCAGAAATTTTGTCTATTTCATCTAAAAAAATAATTCCATTATTTTCTGTAGAATTTTTTGCTGATTTAATGATCTTATCTTGTTCGATTAATTTATCTGACTCTTCATTTATTAATATTTCATGAGACTCTTTTACAGTCATTTTTTTCTTTTTTGCTTTACTACCCATAGACTTACCGAGCATTTCACTAATATTAATCATTCCAATATTTGCGCCTGGCATTCCCGGTATTTCGAAAGACGGCATAGAACTATTTTCACTAACTGAAATTTCAATCTCGTTATTATCTAAATCACCGTTTCTAAGTCTTTTTCTAAAACTTTCTCTTGTTGCAACACTTGCTTTGTTACCGACTAAAGCATCAAGAACTTTTTCTTCAGCTTGTTTTTGAGCTTGTGCATAAACTTCTTCTTTTTTTTTAATTTTTTCCATTGCTATTGCAATTTCTAGTAGATCTCTAACGATTTGTTCTACATCTCTTCCAACATATCCAACCTCGGTAAATCTAGTTGCCTCGACTTTTACAAAAGGAGCTTGTGCAAGTTTTGATAGACGTCTTGAAATTTCAGTTTTTCCAACACCTGTTGGTCCAATCATTAAAATATTTTTTGGTAAAACTTCATCTTTCATTTCACCTTTTAGAGCTTGTCTTCTCCATCTATTTCGTAAAGCTATCGCTACCGCTCTTTTGGCTTTATTTTGACCAACTACGTACCTATCCAATTCAGAAACAATTTCTCTTGGTGACAAGGAACTAACAAAAGAATTATCTTCTGATTTGTTTTTTTCTTTTGGTACTAATGTTGTAACATTTGAATTTTCCATTAAATTTTTTCTATTGTAATATTATTATTAGTGAATACGCATATCTCCGATGCAATTTTAATTGCTTTTTTTGCAACTTCTTCAGCAGATAAATCTGTATCCATTAAAACTTTTGCTGCCGCTAAGGCATAATTTCCACCTGATCCAATTCCAATAAGATCACCTTCTGGCTCAAGAACATCTCCAGTACCAGAAATAATAAAACTTTTTTCTTTATCAGCAATTGCCATTAGTGCTTCTAATCTTCTTAAATATTTATCTGTTCTCCAATCTTTGGCAAGTTCAACTGCTGCTCTGGTCAAATTGCCAGCATGTTTTTCTAATTTTGCTTCAAGACGTTCGAATAATGTTAAAGCATCTGCAGTTGAGCCAGCAAATCCCGCAATCACATTTCTTTTTTCAATTTTTCTAACTTTATTTGCTGTGCTTTTTATTACTGTGTTACCCATGCTTACTTGGCCATCACTAGCAACTACTACTTCATTGTTTTTTCTAACAAGTGCTATTGTTGTCATGTTTTATAGATGGATATTAATTTGAATACTTCAAGTGTTTGATTAGAATTATTGATATAATTAAATAATCTATATATACCTATCTTAATTTATGAAAAGAAAAGCTAAAATTACTCGAAAAACTAAAGAAACTAAAATTGATGTTGAAATAAATATTGATGGAAAAGGAAAATATAATATTAAAACAGGAATTGGTTTTTTAGATCATATGTTAGAGCAACTTTCTAAACACTCTTCTATGGACATTAATTTAAAAGCCAAAGGAGATACTCATATAGACCTTCACCACACCACAGAGGATACTGGTATTGCTATTGGTGAATGTTTAAAAAAAGCTTCAAATAAATTTATAGGAATAAAACGTTATGCTCATGCAATGATACCTATGGATGAAACATTAACTAGAGTTGCGATTGATGTTTCTAATAGACCATATTTAATTTGGAAAGTAGACCTTAAAGTTGAGAAACTTGGTGAAATGGATACAGAACTGTTTAAAGAATGGTTCCAAGCATTTTCACAGGCAGCAGGAGTAACTTTACATATTGAGAATTTGTATGGAGATAATAGTCACCACAAAATTGAATCATGTTTTAAGGGATTGGCTAGATCTTTGAGATCAGCTTTAGAAATAGATCCAAAAAATAAAAAAGTAATACCTTCCACAAAAGGTTCATTATAAAAAATTAATGAAGATCACGATTGTTGACTATAATTCGGGCAACATAAGCTCAGTTATTAATTCATTTAAAGAAGTTGCTCAAAATAAAGTAAATATTGTAGTTACTTCTGATTTAAAAAAAATTAAATCAAGTGATAAAGTTGTTTTACCAGGACAGGGATCTTTTAAAAGTTGTGTAGATGCCTTAAACAATGTTAGTGGTCTAGCAGAAAGCTTAAACGAATTTGCAATAAATAATAAAAAACCTCTTCTTGGAATTTGTGTAGGTTTACAAATGTTTGCAGATATTGGTTACGAGGAAACAGAAACCAAAGGATTAGGTTGGATTTCTGGAAAAGTATCTAAAATAGATAATAAAGATGGAAAATATAAACTTCCTCACATTGGCTGGAATCAAATAAATATAGTTAAAGAAAGCAAAATTTTTAAAAATATTAAAAATAACTCACACATGTATTTTGTACACAGTTATGAATTCATACCAAATGATAAAAGTGTAATTTCTTCAACAACAGATTATTCAACAAACATAGTTTGTTCTGCAGAAAAAGAAAATTTGTTTGGAACTCAATTTCATCCTGAAAAGAGTGATAAACTAGGATTACAGATTATAGAAAATTTTATAAATTTATAAAATGAAAATTTTTCCAGCAATAGATATTAAAGATAAAAAGTGTGTAAGATTGATCAAAGGAGATTTTGATAACAAAACTGAATATGAAATTTCTCCTTTAGATCAAGCAAGTAAATATAAAGATCATGGATTTAAAAACTTACACATTGTTGATTTAGATGGGGCTTTAACTGGAGAGACAGTAAATTTAGATATAATTCAGAAAATAGTATCTAAATTTGACTTAAAAATTGAAATAGGAGGTGGAGTCAGAACTTTTGAAAGTATTCAAAAATATGTTGGTTCTGGAGCTGAAAAAGTAATTTTAGGAAGTGCAGCAATAAAAGATAAAGATTTTTTAAAAGAAGCTTGTTCTAAATTTAAAAATAAAATTGCTTTAGGTCTAGATGCAAAAGGTGGATATCTTTCTGTATCTGGCTGGAAAGAAAATTTAAATCAATTGACTATAGATTTCTTAAAAGAGGTTAATGATTTTGGTGTAAGTAGAATGATTTATACCGATATTAATAGGGATGGCACTAAAGCAAGTCCTAATTTTGAAGAAACTGAAAAAATTGCTGAAATATCTAATTGTCCCGTAGTAATTTCTGGAGGAGTTTCTTCCATTGATGATATTAGAAAAGCAAAAGGGCTTAATAATAAAAATATTGAAGGTATAATAGTTGGTAAAGCTATATATGACGGTGATATAGAGTTAGATGAATTAGTAAAAGAAATAGATGCTTAAAAATAGAATAATTCCTTGTTTAGATGTAAAAAATGGACGTGTAGTTAAAGGTATAAATTTTGTCAATTTAAAAGACGCAGGAGATCCAGTTGAGCAAGCTAAAATTTATAGTGATGGTGGTGCTGATGAAATTTGTTTTCTAGACATCACAGCTTCTAATGAAAATAGAGATACCATTTATGATGTGGTGAAAGATACATCAAAAAAATGTTTTGTGCCGCTGACTGTTGGAGGTGGTGTTAGAAGCATTGAAGACATTAATAAATTACTTAATTGTGGAGCTGACAAAGTTTCTATCAATACTGCTGCTGTTCAAAATGCAGAAGTTGTCGTTGAAAGCTCTAAAAAATTTGGATCTCAGTGCATTGTTGTTGCAATAGATGCTAAAAAAAATGGAGAAGTTTGGGAAGTATTCACTCACGGAGGAAGAAATAATACAGGCATTAATGCAATTGAGTTTGCAAAAAAAATGGAAGAATCTGGAGCGGGCGAACTACTAATTACTTCTATGGATAGAGATGGAACTCAAGCTGGATATGACATTGATTTAATAAATAAAATTTCCTCAACAACTAATATTCCTTTGATCGCTTCTGGAGGTGTTGGTAATCTAGATCATTTGGTTGATGGTATCAAACTAGGAAAAGCAAGTGCAGTATTAGCGGCATCAGTATTTCATTACGGAAAATATTCTGTAAAAGAAGCAAAGCAATATTTGGACTCAAAAGGAATAGCTGTTAGGATTTAATATGTTAAAAACATTAGAAGATTTAATAAATATAATCAGAGATAGAAAAAAGTCATCCCCAGATAAATCTTACACAAAAAAATTGTTAGAAGATAAATCCTTAAGTACAAAAAAAGTTAAAGAGGAAATTGTTGAATTGATTGAAGCAGTAGAAAACAACACCAATAAAATTCATGAAGCAGCCGATGTTTTATATCATTTAATTGTTTATTTAGAAGCAAATGAGATTAAAATAGAAGATGTAATAGAAGAATTAAATAAAAGAAAAAAATGAGTTACGACGATAATAATATATTTGCTAAAATTCTTAGGGGTGAAATTCCTTGTGAAAAAATTTATGAAGATGATTATATTTTATCATTTTATGATATTAACCCTCAAAAAAAAATTCATGCATTAGTTATACCAAAAGGAAAATATATAGACCTTGACGATTTTAATTCTAAAGCTTCAGATAAAGAAATTGTAGGTCTCATTAAAGGTATATCCATAGTTGCTAAAAAGCTTGAAATTTCAGTAAATACAGGCAAAGGATATAGGGCTTTGACAAATTTAAGTGAAAATGGCGGACAAGAAGTTCCACATTTACATTTTCATTTGTTTGGTGGTGAAAAAGTGGGGAAAATGGTTGAGTGACTGAAGAAATATTTAGAAATTTTTTAGAAATTAAATCATTAAATGATTTGAATGAAGTTCAAAAACCTTCAAAAAAATATACTTTAAATTTAATTAAACCTAAGAATTTTCAATTAAACAAATTTTTATATAAACAAATCGGAAAAAAATATTTTTGGGTTGATCGATTAGCGTGGACCGATCAGAATTGGATAGCGTACATTTCTAAAGAAAATATTTTAACATATATTTTAAAAAATGAAGGTAATTTAGTTGGTTATTTTGAACTAATATTTCATGAAAAAGAATTAGAAATAGAAATTGCTTATTTTGGTATTTTAGAAGAGTATTTTGGAAAAAAATTAGGAGGATTTTTACTAAGTGAAGCAATTAAAGAATCCTTTATAATAGGCGCTAAAAGAGTTTGGGTACATACTTGCTCATTAGATCATCAAAATGCTTTAAAAAATTATTTATCTAGAGGAATGAAAATTTTTAAATCGAAGATTTTAAAAAGAAACATTGCTTAATTTATTTTAGGAAGCTTAAAAATATTTTTATCAATTTTTTGATTAGTTTTAACTTTAGAGATAAAAGTAATTACTAAGTTTTGATAAACATCTTCAGTTTGCCAACCTATTAAATTTAAAGTTTGTTTATCAAAAAAAATATTAATTTTATTTTCTTTATTCAATAAAGTAAAATTTAAATATTTATTATCAATAACTCTACCATTCAAATTTTTTATTTGACTAATTAAATAATTTTTGTCTAAAATTAATTCCAGGGGAGTTCTTTTAAGTGAATAAAGATAATATTGATTAATATTTTTATTTTTAATTACTAGAGATTTACCATTTGAAACCATTATTTTTTTATTTAAATTTGCATAAGAACAAAATATTTTTTTTGGATATTCAATTATACAATTTCCTTCTTCTGTTTTTTCATTAATTGTTTGTTTAAAATTGAAAGTTAAATTATTAGTTTTTTCTAAATTTGAAATTATTTCTTCCTTAAGTGATGCTTGTAATGGCAGAGAAAAAAATAAAAATAAGCTAATGACTATTACTTTTGTTTTCATTAAAGAACTTCTCTTTTACCAACATGATTTGCTTTACTGACAATTCCTTCTGCTTCCATCATATCAATTATTCTTGCAGCACGATTATATCCAATTTGAAGTTTTCTTTGTAAAAAAGAAGTTGAAGCCTTTTGTTCTGATTTTATAATTTCCAAAGCCGTTTGGTAAAGTTCATCTTTTTCATTACTATCTGAAAATTTTTCACCTACTTCTTTTTCATCAACAAAATTTAATATTTCATCTACATAGTTAGGTTCTGCCTGAGAACGTAAATGGTTATTAATTTTTTCTATTTCATTTTCTGAAACAAATGGTGCATGAATTCTTATCATTTTATTAGCTGAAGACATAAAAAGCATATCTCCCTTTCCTAGCAATTGTTCTGCACCTTGTTCACCAAGAATAGTTCTGCTATCAATTTTTGAAGTTACCTGAAATGATATTCTAGTTGGAAAATTGGCTTTAATTGTGCCGGTTATTACATCAACGCTTGGTCTTTGAGTTGCCATGATAATATGAACGCCAGCAGCTCTAGCCATTTGTGACAATTTCTGAATATAATTTTCAATTTCTTTTCCAGCTACTAACATTAAATCTGACATTTCATCTACAATTACAACAATGTAAGGCATAGCAAGCTTATGTTTAGCGTTATATCCATCAATATTTCTCACTCCTTCTTTGGTCATTAGTCGATATCGACTTTCCATTTCTTTGACAACCCAACCTAAAACTGAAGCTGCTTTTTTTGGTTGTGTAATTACTGGACATAATAAATGAGGAATACCTTCATAGGTAGACAACTCTAGCATTTTTGGATCAATTAAAATAAATTTACATTTATCTGGTGGATGTCGATAAAGAAGTGAAAGTATAATTGTATTTATACAAACCGATTTACCAGAACCTGTTGTACCTGCTATTAGTAAATGAGTCATGGAAGCAAGGTCACCAGTTATAGGAGTACCAGAAATACTTTTACCTAACGCAATTGGTAGCTTAATATCTTTTTTTGAAAAATCACTATGTGAAAAAATTTCACTTAAGTAAACATTTTCTCTTGAAGAGTTGGGTAGTTCTATACCTATGGTATTTCTTCCTGGAATTGTAGAAATTCTTGCAGACTCAGAACTTGTATTTCTTGCAATATCTTCTGACAAATTAATTATTTTTGAAACTTTTATTCCTGCAGCTGGCTCGAATTCATTTAAAGTTACAACTGGCCCATGACTCACTTTTTTAATTTTACCTTCAACACCAAAATCTAAAAGAATTTTTTCTAAAAAGTCAGTATTGATTTCATTATTGTTCGAAGATATGTCTCTTTCCTTTTTAGAAGGCGATCTTAGTAAATTGGTAGCAGGTAAAACAAATTTTTTTTTATTTATTTTATTTTCATTAGGATTTTTAACAAATGGTAAATCTTCCTGAATAGGGTCTATGCTTTTATTTTTTATCTCAGTACTTTGATCTATAATTATTTCACTGTTAATATGATTTTTTTCTTTTTTTTTATATAAAAATTTAAATAATTTTTTAAAAAAATCTAAAAATAAATTTAATTTAAAATTAACACTAATTAAAAATAGAATTAAAATAATTATAATTAAAATATAGTAAGAAATTTTTTGATTTATATTTATGAAAGATCCTAAAAAAGTAGATTCCAAATACTTTCCTATAAAACCACCATTTCCATTAATTGATAACCAAAATGAATTAGAATAATAGGTTGCAAAAAATAAAGTTCCCAACAAAGAGTATAAAATTACGTAAAAAAAGTTTTCTATGGCTAGGACTGCCTTTTTTGACCTTATAATATTTATACCGGTAAACAATAAACTAATCGCAATAAGTATTGAAATAAGACCTAGTGATTGAAAAAAAAGATCGGATACAACGCTACCTTTAAAGCCAAGTATATTTTGAATTTCAGTATTTTTTGGAAAAATGAAATTTGGATCTTCAGGAGAATAGCTTAATAAAGATATTAATAAAAATAGACCTATAAATAATATAAATAGCCCAGTAAGTTGGACAATACTTTTAATTATGAAGTTTAAGCTTTTACTAGCTATTTTTTTAATTTCCATAAATAATGAATCAAATTAATCACTTTGTATCATTTAATAATTGTTGTTAAAATTAAATTTTGAATATGAATATCTGTTTAATAGGCAATGGTCTTGCAAGTTTAGCATTAGCAAAAAACTTAATTAATAAGAAAATTAAAGTTTTTGTTTATTATAAAAATACAAAAAAACTAAATTTTCAATCTCGAACTATAGGAATTTCAAAAAATAATTTTAATTTTTTTGAAAAAGACATATTAAAGCTAAAAAAAAATATGTTTTGGAAAATCAAACAAATAGAAATTTATCTCGAAAAGTATAATGATGAA
>CACJXT010000027.1 GCA_902597425.1 uncultured Pelagibacteraceae bacterium
CGTTATGAACATGCCAAACTGGATTCATTAATAACTGCAATTCATTTTGTGTTTTTCCTTTTTCTATAAAATCTAAATATTCATCTACTGCTTTTGGTACAATTTCTTTATAAAGCTTTTTTGCTCTTTTTGGATTTTGATACATGAATAATGATAAACTTTCTGGAGAAGCATATTCTAGCCACTGATCAATAGTAATTCCATTACCTTTAGACTTAGAAATTTTTTCACCCTTTTCATCTAAAAACAGTTCATAAGCAAAACCTGACGGATTATTTTTTCCCATTAATTTAATTATTTTTGATGATAAAATTGCACTTTCAATTAAATCTTTTCCATACATTTCAAAATCAACATCAAGAGCATACCATCTCATAGCCCAATCTACTTTCCATTGTAATTTACAATTTCCATCTAAAATACTACTTTCAAGTTTTTTTCCATTATTATCAAATATTATTTTAGATTTATCTTTTAAAATTTCTAGAACTGGAATTTCTAAAACTACTCCAGTTTCTGGACAAATTGGTAAAAATGGGCTGTATGTTTTTTGACGTTCTTTGCCTAGTGTTGGAATAATTATATCCACAATGCCTTGATAATTTTCAAGAACAATCTGTAATGCAGAATTAAAAAATCCTGATTTATAAAGAGATGTCGAGCTTTTAAAATTATATTTGAATTTAAATTTGTTTAAAAAATTTTTTAACATTTCATTATTATGTTCTCCAAAACTATTGTACTTTTTGAAAGGATCAGGAACGCTGGTTAAAGGTTTGTGTAAGTTTTGATTTAAAATTTCTTTATTTGGAACATTGCTTGGAATTTTTCTTAACCCGTCCATATCATCAGAAAAAGTAATGATTTCTTTAGGTAAATTCGTAAGATGATTTAAAGCATTAACTACCATTGAAGTTCTGGCAACCTCACCAAAAGTTCCTATATGAGGTAGGCCACTTGGACCATATCCCGTTTGCAAAGTAATTTTTCCTTTTTTTTCAATAGAAACTTTTTTCTCCTGTAATACCTTTTTTGCCTCAACAAAAGGCCATGCATTAGTCTTATCTAAATTTGTTTTTTCAATCACGAGTTATACCAACAATATATCTTATATTTGGCGTTTTTATTAATTCTTATAGAGTTGAAATTTATTTACCATAAAATAATGTTCATTCAAAATGTCCAATTATAAAACTGTTTTTTTTACCTTGGGAGTTCTTCAAATTATCCTTGGAATTTCAATGATCATTCCAATTATAATTCAAATTATATATGGTGAATTAGATTCATCATTTATTGGAGCTGGAATAATAACAATAATATTTGGTATACTATTTTTTTTAGCAAATTTAGATCATGATAAAAGATTGAATTTACAACAAGCTTTTTTACTAACATCTTTATCTTGGTTAAGTATAGCTATATTTGGATCTTTACCGTTCGTTTTTTCAAGTCTACAACTATCAATTACTGATTCTCTATTTGAAAGTATGTCAGGTATAACTACAACTGGCTCAACTATTATTATAAATTTAAATGATGCTCCAAAAGGAATTCTACTTTGGAGAGCGTTACTTCAGTGGCTAGGAGGCATAGGTATAATTGTTATGGCTATAACTTTAATGCCAATAATGAATGTTGGTGGTATGCAATTATTTAAAATTTCTAGTAATGATGCCTCTGAAAAAATATTACCTAAATCAAAAGAAATAGCGGCAAGTTTAATTTTAATCTACTCTGGCTTAACTTTTATTTGTTCAATTTTTTATAAAATTTTTGGCATGAATTATTTTGATAGCATAACTCATTCAATGACAACAATTGCTACAGGTGGATTTTCTAATTATAATGAGTCTATAGGTTATTTTAATAGTGCAACTATTGAAATAACTGCAATAATATTTATCATTTTAGGAAGTATACCTTTTATTGCTTACATTAAATTTTTAAATGGAAATAAAAAAATATTTATTTCTGATTCTCAAATAAGAACATTTATTAAAATTATAATAATTTCAATAATTATACTATTTTTTTATTTAGCTTTTCAAAATAAAAATTTTTCAGAAATTAATTTAAGATCCATATCTTTTAATGTTGTTTCAATTTTAACTGGGACTGGTTATGTAACACAGCAATTTGATAATTGGGGAAGTTTTCCATTAATTTTTTTTCTTATATTAATGTTTATCGGCGGCTGTGCTGGATCAACTACTTGTGGAATAAAAATTTTCAGAGTTCAAATTTTATACTTATTTTTAGTTAATCAATTAAAAAAAATTATTTATCCAAGAGGAGTTTTTATTATTAAATATGACAATAATAATGTTGATGATAAATTTATGTCTTCTATAATTTCGTTTATATATTTATATATAATAATATTCTTTCTTATAACTGCATTGTTATCATTAAGTGGTCTTGATTTTGTTACATCAATTTCTGCTGCCGCAACTTCAATTTCTAATGTTGGTCCAGGTTTGGGAACAATTATTGGTCCAAATGGTAATTTTTCACAATTATCTGATTTTTCAAAATGGGTATTAAGTTTAGGAATGATCTTGGGAAGACTAGAATTATTTGCTATACTAGTTCTATTCTTGCCCTCTTTTTGGCAAAAATAATTATGATTAAAGAAAAGCAAAGTTGGATTGATTCACTTATGGTCTACAAGGACATAAGAATGGTCAGGATTTTGCTTCTTGGAGCAATAAGTGGCTTTCCATGGGTATTGATAGCAAGCAGCTTAAGTCTTTGGCTAAAGGAAGAAGGACTTAGCAGATCAACAATAGGGTGGGCAGGTTTAATTTTTGGTGTATACGCATTTAATTATTTATGGGCACCAATAATAGATAGAATTCAAATACCGCTATTAACAAAAAAACTAGGCCATAGAAGAGGATGGATAGTTTTAATGCAAATTGTAATTTTATTAAGCTTATTAGTGTGGAGTTTTATAAATCCGACACAAAATTTAGCTCTATTAATTACTGTTGGATTAATTATTGCGATAGCTTCTGCTACTCAAGACATAACTGTTGACGCTTTAAGAATTGAACAAATTAATGAGAATGAAGGAAAATCTATGGCAGCTGGTGCTGCAATGGCAGTGGTTGGATGGTGGACTGGTTATAAACTAGGAGGAGTTATAGCTTTATTTACAGCAGAATATTTTGAAAACATGGGTATTGCAGATTATTGGCAAGCTACTTTTTTAGTTTTAGGAGTTGTAATAATTTTAATGAATATTGGTTTAATGTTTGTTCATGAACCAATTGAAACTGATAGACAAGCAAAACAAAGAGAAACCGATAAAATAATCGAAGGAAAACTTGGATCTAGCAATATTATAACTAATTTTATTGCTTACATTACAGGAACTATTGGTGGACCTATAATTAGTTTCTTTAAAAAAAATGGATTTGCTATTGCTATAGGAATATTAGGTTTTGTATTCTTATTTAAAATTGGGGAAGCATTTCTTGGTCGTATGTCTATAGTTTTTTATAAAGAAATTGGATTTTCTAAAGGGCAGATTGCAATTTACTCTAAAGGTCTTGGTTGGATTACAACTGTAGTTTTTACATTGTTGGGAGGAATAATGGCAATGAGAGCGGGAACTATCAGAACAATGTTCTTTGCGGGCGGTTTAATGGCTCTAACAAACCTACTTTTTGCTATTTTGGCATGGACTGGTAAATCTGAATTATTATTTGCAATTGCTGTAATAGCTGACGATATCACTGCTGCATTTGCAACAGTAGCATTTGTTGCTTTTATTTCATTATTGGTTGATAGAACATATACAGCAACACAATATGCTTTGCTTGCATCTATAGGAACTGCAGGAAGAACAACACTTGCTTCATCTTCTGGAGCTCTCGTTGATTGGCTTAATGGAGACTGGGGAACCTTTTTTGTTTTAACAACATTAATGGTCATTCCTTCTTTAATTTGTTTGTGGTTCATTAGAAACAAAATAAAAATTGGTGAAAAATAATTATTACTCAATATATCCCTGTATAAATATATACGAACGCCCTTCAATTAATTCTAAAATTAGCTCACAAATAATTTATGGTGAAAAATTTAAAGTTTTAAGAAAAGTAAAAAATTTTCTTAAAATAAGAACATCTTATGATAGATATCATGGTTATACAAAAAACAAAAAATTTATTAATAAAATTAAACCTACGCACAAAGTAAAAGTTTTAAAAACTAGAATTTATAAATCAAATAACTTTTTACCATTTTCAAGTGAGATTGAGATTTTAAAGAGAAAAAAGAATTATGTTATGTTTGAAAAAAATAAATGGATAAAACAAAAACATATAACTCTTATAAATAAAAAGGAAAAAAATTTCGTTAAAATTTTTAAATCATATTTAAATTGCAAATATAAATGGGGAGGCAAAACGTACCAGGGTATCGATTGTTCAGCCTTGATCCAACTTTTTTATAAATTTAACAATAAGTTTTTTCCAAGAGATACAGTTGATCAAATAAAATATATAAAAGGCATTAATAAAAAAAAAAAATTTAAAATTGGCGATATTATTTATTGGAAAGGACATGTTGCAATTTGTATAAATTCAAAAAAATTGATTCATGCTTATGGACCAAAAAAAAAGGTTATTGTTATGCCAATTGATAAAACAATAAAAAGAATAGAAAAAACTGCAAATTTAAAAGTTAAAAAAATTTGTAGAGTATAGATTATTCCCTACCAAAATCTGGTTTTGCTACATCTTGTTTTAATTGAATAATTTGTGTTCTTACTTTTTTGGAATTAGACAACCTAGACAAAAGTTTTTTATTATTTTTATTTTGAATTATTTTTTTAAATGAGTTTAAATTTTTAGCAAATAAATTTATTGCTTTAATTATATTATCATTGTTAAAAAATATATCTCTCCACATAACTTCATTTGAAGCAGCTATTCTTGAAAAATCTCTCAATCCTCCAGCGCTGTATTGGATGAGATTTTTTCTTTGAATTTTTTGGGAGTCTTGGGCCGTTTTAATTAAATTGTATGCAATTAAGTGGGGTAAATGACTTGTAATAGAAAAAATTTTATCGTGATTAACTGGATTCATTAAAATTACTTTAGAACCAATTTTTTTCCAAAATTTTTTTAATAAATTAGTTTTTTTTAAATTTTGTTTTTTTTCTTTAATAATTACACACCATTTATTTAAAAATAAATTTTTATTTCCATATTCTGGACCGCTAACCTCTGAGCCTGCTATAGGGTGACTCGATATCCAATTAAATTTTTTATTAAGAATATTATTTTTTAATTTAATTATATTTTGTTTTGTAGAACCAACATCTGTAATTAGACAACCTACTTTCAAACTTTTATTTAATTTCTCAATTATTTTTTTGTATTGGTTCATGGGCGCACATATTATAACTAAATCAACATCAGATATTTCATTATTTAAGCTTTTAATAAATTTACAATTTGATTTAATTTTTTTTATTTTAGAAATATTTGATTTTGATTTTTCTAAAACAAAAGTTTTTTTTGATAACTTTTTGCTATGTATGGCTCGTAGTATTGATGATCCTATTAAACCACATCCTATAATTAATACTTTTTTAAACATTTTTAAATATCTTTTCTATACTTTTTAAAAAAAATTTGTTTTCCATTTTATTTCCAATTGTTAGTCTTAAACAATTTTTTATTCCATAAGTTTTGGTCTCTCTTAATATTAGAGCTTTTTTTAGCAATTTTTTTTCAACATTACTTGCTGTTAATTTACATTTAGCAAAATTAAGCAAAAGAAAATTTGCGCTTACTTTATTACAAAAAATATTAAACCGTTCCAAACTATTTTTAATTTTATTACTCCAAAATAAATTATGTTTAAAAGATTTTCTTATAAATTTACTATCTTTTAAAGATTCAATTGCACATAGTTGAGCAATTTTATTAACATTAAAAGGAGGTTTAATCATATTTAGTGCATCAATTATTTTTTTGTCACCATATCCCCATCCTACTCTTAGAGAGGCAAGTCCATATATTTTAGAAAAAGTCCTTAAAATAAATACATTTTTTTTATTTTTAAAAATTTTTAATCCTGAAGAATATTTTTTATCTTTCATATATTCATCATATGCATCATCTACAACCAATAAAATTTTTTTATTTAATTTTTTTCTGAGGTTAATTAATTCTTTTTTCTCTAAATATGTGCCAGTTGGATTATTTGGGTTTGCTACAAAAACAATCTTTGTTTTTTTACTAACTTTTTTAATTATATCTTCAACCGAAACTTTAAATTCCTTTTCTTTAGAAAAAACTACTTTTGCTCCGACAATTGATGCATATATTCTGTACATCAAAAAACTGTATTGTGACACAATCACTTCATCTCCAGGCTTAAGAAAAAGTTGACAAATCATTTGAATTACTTCATCTGAGCCAGAGCCACAAATAATTTTATTAAACTCACATTCAAATTTTGAAGAAATTATTTTTCTTAAATCTATTGCTTTGCTATCTGGATATTTAGAAATTTTATAATTTTTGCTTCGCAATATTTTCAGCACTTTTGGACTCATTCCTAGTGCCGATTCATTGGCTGAGAGTTTTATTACATTTTTCTTTTTTTTTAATATAGATTTTCCCGGTTTATAAGCTTCTATATTTATTTTTCTAAAATTAATCGAAGTCATAATTTTCAATATTTCGTATCTTTATAGATAAAAAAATACTTATTTACATAAAATATTTAATATTTAAATAAAATTGACATATATAAGACTATCCTGTAAATAATTTATGCGCTGATTTATCTGAATTGCGAGCGCTTAAAAAAAACCGCTAAATAAGTTTTTTTCTCACAATTCACCATCAGCAAAACATTATGAATGCTACAGAAAACATAAAAAAAATAATTGTGGAAAAACCACTTAAGCTAGATTGTGGGAAAACTATAAGTAATTACCCTATAGCCTATGAGACATATGGAAAATTAAACGAAAAAAGGGATAACGCAATATTAGCCTTTCATGCCTTATCAGGCGATCAATTTGTAACTGGTACAAATCCAATAACAAATAAAAGTGGTTGGTGGTCATATCTAGTTGGACCTAACAAAGCAGTAGATACAAATAAATTTTTTGTAATATGTGCAAATGTAATTGGAGGATGTATGGGATCCTATGGTCCTAACAATCTTGATCCAAAAACAAATAAAAAACTTGGTATAAATTTTCCAGTAATAACAATTAACGACATGGTTAATGCTCAATATAACTTATTGGATTTTTTTAAAATTGATAAGTTGTTTAGTATAATGGGTGGATCAATGGGAGGAATGCAAGTTTTACAATTTGTTGCAAATTATCCTGACAAAACTAAAACTGCTATCCCTATAGCCTGTACTGCTAGTCATTCAGCACAAAATATTGCTCTTAACGAATTGGGCAGACAAGCGATAATGGCGGATAATAACTGGGAAAAAGGAGATTACCTTAATTTAAACAATTCTCCTGACAAAGGTTTGTCTGTTGCTAGAATGGCTGCACACATCACTTATCTTTCTCAAAAAGGTTTGCAAGAAAAATTTGGGAGAAAACTTCAAGAAAGAGATGATTTAAAATTTGGTTTTGATGCCGATTTTCAAATAGAAAGTTATCTTAGACATCAAGGTTCAGCATTTGTTGATAGATTTGATGCTAACAGCTATCTATATATTACTAGAGCAATGGATTATTTTGATTTGATAAAACAATATAAAGGAAATCTTTCAAAAGCTTTCAAAGACAGTAAAGTAAAATTCTTTATAATTTCTTTTACTTCAGATTGGCTCTATCCAACATCTGAAAATAAAGAAATTGTCATTGCATTAAATGCTGCTGGTGCAGATGTTGGTTTTATCGAAATCACAAGTGATAAAGGTCATGATTCGTTTTTATTAGATGTTCCCGATTTTTTAAAATCGATAAAAAATTTTTTAGAAGCAAATTATTAAAAAATTATGAAAAAAGAGTTTAAAATAATTTCAGAATTAATTGAAAATAATACAAGAGTACTTGATGTCGGGTGTGGAGATGGCATATTAATGAAATATTTAAAAGATAATAAAAATGTGGATACAAGAGGTTTAGAAATTTCAAAAAATAATGTTCAAATATGTATTTCTAAAGGTTTGCCTGTCATTGAGGGAAATGCAGAAAGAGATTTGCAACAATTCCCAAATTTGTCTTTTGATTATGTAATTTTGAGCCAAACACTTCAGGCATTTTATAATCCTGAAAAAGTAATAGATGATCTATTAAGAGTAGCTAACAAAGCTATAGTTACAATTCCAAATTTCGGATATTGGAAAGTAAGACTTCACTTATTATTAAAAGGCACAATGCCAGTAAATAAACATTTGCCAAATGAATGGTATGACACCCCAAATTTACATATGTGTACAATTAAAGATTTTGTTAACTTTTGCAAAAGAAAAAATATTAATTTGTTTAAATCTCTTGCATTGCATGAAGAAAAGGTTTCAATGATAAATAAAAAGAATTTAAATTTAAAAAATTTTTTTTCTGAGCTAGGTATTTTTCTTATTGAAAAATAAAATGATTGTAAAAATTATTAAGTGTTTAACGGATAATTACTCCTATTTGATTATTGATGAAAAATTAAATACAGCCTGTGTTGTAGACCCAAGTGAATCTGGACCAATTATTAATTATTTAGAAAATAATCATATAAATTTAAAATTTATACTAAATACCCATCATCATTATGATCATGTAGGTGGTAATAAAGATCTAAAAAAAAAATATGATGCAAAGGTTGTAGGTTATAAAGATGACAAACAAAGAATTCCTGAAATTGATATTTTTTTAAAAGACCAAGAAATATGGAAAAGTGAAAATTTTGAAGCAAAAATTTTTCATATTCCTGGACATACACTTGGACATATAAGTTTTTATTTTTTTAATGAAAAAATACTATTTACTGGTGATACTCTTTTTTCTCTTGGATGTGGAAGAATATTTGAAGGAACTTATGAAATGATGTTTAAATCGCTAAATATTTTTAAAAATTTTCCACCAGAAACTAAAATCTATTGTGGACATGAATATACACTTCAGAATTCAAAATTTTGTATTAAATATGATAAAAATAATTCTAATTTAAAAAAAAAAATTGAATTAATTAATGATAAACTTAAAAAAAATTTACCAACTATACCTTCAACTATTAAAGACGAATTAGAATGTAATATTTTTTTAAGATCTGAAGAAAAAATAATACAAAAAAATTTAAATTTAAATAATAGCGACTCTCTTCAAACTTTTTCAAAATTGAGGGATTTAAAGGATAATTTTTAGTTTATTCAGCTTGACTATGTTAAGTCTAAGTCTATATTGCTGATCAAACAAAAAGGAAACAATGTCATTTGCTGTAATTAAAACTGGTGGAAAACAATACAAGGTTAAGGCTAGTGAAATATTAAAAGTAGAAAAATTAGAAAACTCCAAACCTGAAAATAAAATAGAGTTTAAAGAAATTCTTGCTTATGGAAATGATAAAAATATTGAAGTAGGTTTGCCAATAATTCAAGGTGCAAAAGTTGAAGCTGAATTAATAAAAAATGGAAAATACAGAACAGTATTAATTTTTAAAAAAAGAAGAAGAAAAAATTCTAGAAGAAAAAATGGACATAGGCAGCAATATTCATTGATAAAAATTAACAAAATTTATTCTAAAGATGGTAGTATAATTTCAGAAGCTAAACAAAAAACAAAAACAACTACAAAAGTTGAAAAAAAAATAGTACAAAAGACAAGTAAATAAAATTAGGTAAAATATGGCAACAAAAAAAGCAGGTGGATCATCAAGAAACGGACGTGATAGTGCAGGACGAAGACTTGGTGTAAAAAAATATGGTGGTCAATTTGTTATGCCTGGCAACATTATCGTTAGACAAAGAGGAACAAAAATATTTCCTGGTGAACATGTTGGTATAGGTAAAGATCACTCAATTTTTTCATTGGTTAAAGGTAAAGTTGAGTATAAAAAAACCAAGTCAGATAGAACGTTTGTTTCAGTAAAGCCCAATTAGTTAGTACAACTAAAAGAAAAGAGTTGTATTATGAAATTTCTAGATCAAGTAAAAATTTACATTAAAGCTGGTAGCGGAGGTAACGGCTCACCTAGTTTTCGAAGAGAAAAATTTATTGAGTATGGAGGACCAGATGGTGGTAATGGTGGTAAAGGTGGCTCAGTAATTTTAAAATCTGAAAGAAATTTAAATACTCTTATTGATTACAGATACCAACAACATCACAAAGCAGAACGTGGTGGAAATGGAGCTGGTAAAAATCGTACTGGTCGTAGCGGCAATAATTTAATTTTAAAAGTTCCAATTGGAACACAAGTTTTTGAAGAAGATAACAAAACTTTAATTTATGATTTTAAAAAAGAAAATGAAGAATTTGTTGTAGCGAATGGTGGTAAAGGTGGGCTTGGCAACACTACATTTAAAAGTTCTACAAATAGAGCACCAAAAAAATTTACTAAAGGAAAAATTGGTGAAGAATATGTAATTTGGCTTCAATTAAAAACAATTGCTGATATAGGAATTATTGGACTTCCAAATGCAGGAAAATCAAGTTTATTGGCAGCAATTACAAGTGCTACACCAAAAATTGCTAGTTATAAATTTACTACATTAAATCCAAATCTTGGTGTAGCAGTTTACAATGACAAAGAAATAATTTTAGCAGATATACCTGGATTAATTGAAGGGGCACATAAAGGAGTTGGTCTAGGAATAAAATTTTTAAAACATATAGAAAGATGTAAAACCTTGTTACACTTAATAGATATTACCGAAGATAACATAGAAAATTCGTACCAACAGGTCAAAAAAGAGCTAAAAAGTTACAGTAAAGAACTTCTAAACAAGAAAGAAATTGTAGTGTTAAATAAAACTGATTTGTTAGATAAAAATTCAATAAAAAAAATCAAAAGTTCTTTTGCAAAAAATAAAAAATTTGAAGTTATGACTCTTTCAACTATTGAAAAAAACTCTATATCAAAAATTAAATCTAAATTAGTTACTTATGTACATTGAAAATTTTAAAACTATTGTAATTAAAATTGGATCTTCATTATTAATAAATGATAAAAAAACTATAAAAAAAAAATGGTTATCTGAGTTTGTAAAAGATGTGAAAGATTTATTAAATGAAAAAAAAAATATAATAATTGTTAGCTCTGGTGCAATCGCTCTCGGATGCAAAAAATTAAATTTAAATAAAAAAAAATTAAAACTTGATAAATGCCAATCTATAGCATCAATTGGCCAAATAGAGTTGATGAACTTATATCAAAACATTTTTAAAAAATCTAAAATAAAAATATCTCAAATTCTTTTAACCTTAGATGATACAGAACAAAGAAGAAGATCAATAAATGCAAGAAGAACTATTGATAATTTATTAAAAATGGGAATTGTGCCGATTGTCAATGAAAACGACACCACTGCTACAACTGAAATAAAATACGGAGATAATGATAGACTGGCAGCAAGAGTGTCACAAATAATTAGCGCTGATTGTTTAGTTTTGTTATCCGATGTAGATGGACTTTACACTGATAATCCCAAAAAAAATAAAAAAACAAAATTAATTAAGATTGTTAAAGAAATAGATGAAAATGTAAAAAGATATGCTTCTAGAGCTGAAAATACCTACGGATCAGGAGGTATGAAAACAAAAATTGAGGCTGCAAAAATTTGTCAACTATCTGGATGTTATATGGCAATTGCCAGTGGAATTCATAAAAACCCAATAAAAAAAATAATTGAAGGTCAGAAATGTACTTGGTTTTTACCAAAAATTTCTAAACTTGACGCAAGAAAACA
>CACJXT010000028.1 GCA_902597425.1 uncultured Pelagibacteraceae bacterium
ATTGAAATTCAGATGTTGAATTATCAAATTGATACCAAAGATAAATTGAAATTAAAAAATTTGCGAACGATACAAAAAGAGAAACATATTTTATGTTTTGATAATTTTTTGAAGCATTATCTTTAATAAATAATACAAATAAGGATCCTACCAAAGGTAATAAAATTAAGGATGATAAAATTGGAAAATTCATTATAGAATAATTAAATATGTAAGTAGAGCTGAAAAACCAAGTAACATAATAAATGCATATTGGTAAATATATCCACTCTGAAATTTGACAGCTCTAATTGAAAGTTTTTTTATTAAATTAGAAATTCCATCAGGACCAAACCTATCTATAGTTTTAAGGTCGATATTTTTCCAAAAGAAAATGCCAATTTTTTTAAATGTTTTGACAAATAAATATTCATATAATTCATCAATATACCATTTATTAATTAAAAAATTGTATAATGGTTTATTTTCGTTTACCAACCAATTAGTAACATTTTTATTTTTAACAAATATATAATATGCAAATGGTATAGCTAAAATTACTATAGCGGGGGTGAAATAAACTATCCATAAGGGTGGATGATCAACGCTGATTGGTGATAAAAATTTAATAGAATCAGACCAAAAATTATTACTGGCATGTAATCCTATAAATAGATCCTTAAAGAAAAAACCTGCAAATATTGAACCTATTGCCAATACTATAAGTGGTATCAACATAACATATGAAGATTCGTGTATTGAATCTATTTTTAATTCTTTATTTTCATAAGTGCCGTGAAAAGTTTTAAATACTAAACGCCATGAATAAATTGCTGTTAACAAAGCAGTAAATATTCCAATAAAAACAATATAATATCCAAGTGTACTACCCTTTAAATACGCAAATTCAATAATTGCTTCTTTAGAGTAAAAACCAGAAAAAAAAGGAAATCCTGTTAACGCAAGTGTTCCAACTAACATTAATCCCCATGAATAAGGTAATTTTCTCCAAATACCTCCCATTTTTCTAATATCTTGTTCATTGTTAAAAGAATGAATAACAGAACCAGCTCCTAAAAATAATAAAGCTTTAAAAAAAGCATGTGTAAATAGATGAAATATTGCAACATTATATGCTCCTATACCTGCAGCAAAAAACATATAACCTAGTTGGCTGCATGTAGAATAAGCAATAATTTTTTTAATATCGTTTTGAACAAGTGCTACAGTTGCCGCAAAAAAAGCTGTGATCATACCAACAATACAAATAGTATTTAAAGCAATTTGCGAATACTCAAAAATTGGAGAGCATCTTACTACTAAAAAAACTCCAGCTGTAACCATTGTTGCTGCATGTATTAAAGCAGATACTGGAGTGGGTCCTTCCATTGCATCCGGTAACCATGTGTGTAGCAAAAATTGAGCTGATTTTCCCATCGCACCGATAAACAAAAGTATACAAATCAAATCAATAGATTTTAGATTTGCACCTAAAAAATTAATATCTTGATCTAATGTTTCAGGTATAAGTAAAAATACTTCATTGTAATTAACTGTACCAAATAAATAAAAAATTAAAAATATTCCTAAAGCAAAACCAAAATCTCCTACTCTATTAACAATAAAAGCTTTTATTGCAGCAGCATTGGCAGTATCTTTCTTAAACCAAAAACCAATTAAAAAATAAGAACAAAGACCAACGCCCTCCCATCCAAAAAATAATTGTAAAAAATTATCAGAAGTGACTAAAGTTAACATTGCAAAAGTAAAAAGTGATAAATAAGCCATAAATCTTGGCTTATGAGGATCGTGAGACATGTAGCCAATTGAATAAATATGCACTAACGATGAAATTAAAGTTACTACAACTAACATCACTGATGATAAAGCATCAATTTTAATTGACCAGTTAACATTTAAGGATCCAGAATTGATCCAAGAAGCAATTACTACATTGTTTTCGTATCCTTCAAATATAACATTGTAAAATATAAATAATGATAAGATAGAAGAAATTGAAACAAATAAGCTTGTAACAATTTCAGAATTTCTATCTCCAATATATTTTCCAAAAAAACCTGAAACTATAGAAGCTAACAAAGGAAGAAATAATAAAGTTAATTCCATATTATCCTTTTAATTTATCTATCTCTTCAACTCTAATTGTTCCAGAATTTCTGTAATACACAACTATTATTGCTAATCCAATAGCTGCTTCAGCTGCTGCTACAGTTAGTATAAATAAAGTAAAAATTTGCCCAGTTAAATCATTTAAAAAAATTGAAAATGATACTAAATTTATATTAACAGCAAGCAGTATTAGTTCGATGCTCATTAAAATTACAATTACATTTTTTCTATTTAAAAAAATACCAACAATTCCAATTGTAAAAATAATTGCACCGAGAGTTAAATAATGTCCAAGACCAATATCAATCATCAATTTTAACTCCTTTATTGCTTTCAGTATCAATCAGTTCAACTGCATCTATTCTTTCTCTAGAAATTTGCTTAAAATAGCTTTGTCTTTTAAGACCAGATCTGTGCCTAAATGTGAGAACAATTGCACCAATCATAGCGACTAGTAAAATCATGCCACTTAACTGAAAAACATGAATATAATCAGTGTAAAGAACTTGTCCTATAGAATGAGTATTAGTATTATTTTGATCTATTAATAGCGACACTGAAGTAACCAAATCAGGCTTAAATTTCCATCCTCCAATTACTATTATTAATTCAAAAAAAATAATTAAACTAATGATTAAGCCTACTGGTATGTGAGTAAAATTTTTATTTAAATTTATCAACTGGTTATTTTGTTGAGCTACATTTAACATCATAACTACAAATAAAAATAAAACAGCTACAGCCCCAACATAGACAATTAACATCATCATTCCTAAAAATTCGGCTCCTATCATAATAAATAAACAAGAAACACTTATAAAATCTAAAATTAAAAAAAAAACGGAATGAACTGTATTTTTTGAAACAGTTACCATTATAGCTGCAACAATTGCTACAAAAGCAAATATATAAAAAAATATTGCATGAGCTATCACAATTTTACCTGTAAAAATTATTTGATTTAATATTTGCTGCTAAAATATTTTCCCATCTGTCGCCGTTGTCTAAAAGTTTTTTTTTATTATAGAAAAGCTCTTCTCTAGTTTCTGTAGAAAATTCAAAATTTGGTCCTTGAACAATGGCATCGACAGGACATGATTCTTCACATAAACCACAATAAATACATTTCATCATGTCTATGTCATATCTAGTTGTTTTACGGCTACCATCCTCTCTTTCAGTTGACTCTATAGTGATAGCTTGTGCTGGACAGACAGCTTCACATAGTTTGCAAGCAATACATCTTTCTTCTCCATTAGGATATCTCCGAAGTGCATGTTCACCTCTAAATCTTGTGCTTATTTTTCCTTTTTCAAAAGGATAATTAATTGTTTTTTTATTTTTAAAAACTTCTTTAAAAGCAATTATTAGACCGCTTAAAAAATCTATTAAAAAAATTGTTTTAAATATTCTTGATATTTTCATAATTAATTTATTGGTAACAAGTCAAAATAAAACAAATAACTTGAAGTAAGAATTACCCAAATTAATGAGAATGGTAAAAAAATCTTCCATCCCAATTTCATTAACTGGTCATACCTATATCTAGGTACTATTGCTTTAACTAAAGAAAAAAGAATAAATAGAAATAATATTTTAAAGATAAGCCAAAATGGACTGGGTATTATACTAAATGGAAAAATATCAACTGGAGATAACCATCCTCCCAAAAACAAAATAGAGCCCATCGCACACATTAATAAAATATTTGCATATTCTCCTAACCAAAACATTGCATACATCATTCCAGAATATTCCGTTTGATAACCTGCAACTAATTCAGCTTCTGCTTCTGGTAAATCAAACGGAGGTCTATTAGTCTCTGCTAGGGCAGATATGAAAAATATTACAAACATAGGAAATAATGGTATTACAAACCAAATTTTTTCTTGTGCTAAAACAATATCATTCAGGTTTAAAGATCCAACACACAATAAGACGTTAATAATAATTACTCCAATCGATACCTCATAAGAAACCATCTGCGCAGCAGATCTTATTGAACCTAAAAATGGGTATTTTGAATTAGATGCCCAACCTCCCATAATTATTCCATAAACACTTAATGATGAGACTGCAAATAAGTAAAGTATACCAACATTTATATTGGCTAATACTTTAGTTTCACTAAAAGGAATTACAGCCCAAGCAACTAATGCTAGCGTCATAGTAACAATAGGAGCTAAAATAAAAATAGTTTTATTAGAACTTGCTGGAATAATTATTTCTTTGAAAACATATTTTAATGCATCAGCTAAAGATTGAAATAAACCAAAAGGGCCAACAACATTAGGTCCTCGCCTTTTTTGAACAAATGCCCAAACACGTCTATCTAACCATACAATCATTGCCACTGAAATTAATACAGGTATTAATAGAAATAAAATTTTATAAACTTCTGAAAAAACTATAAGTAAATATTCAATCATAGTTATCCTTCTGTACCAGTACTTTTTAAATTTATTTTTTCATTTTTACAATAAAACATAGTTTTAGAAGCTCTAGCGATAGGATTAGAATAGTAATAATCTTTATCTTTAATTAAAATTTTTTCACTAAAAAATTCTAAATTTATTTTTTCTGAATTAGTTTTTTTAAAATTTTTTTCCTTATACAAATTTAAATAGTTAAGCATACTGCTCTCAAGTTCTTCTTTATTTTTAAATATTTTTTTTTCATTTATAATTTGAGTTAATTCATTGATTATTAACCAATCCTCTTTAGATTCACCTGGTGGATAAGATGCTTTGTAAGCCTTTTGCAATTTGCCTTCCAAATTTGTAAAATAGCCATTCTGTTCTGTGTAAGCAGCACCAGGCAATATTAAATCAGCTATCTGCGCACCTTTATCACCGTGGCTTCCTTGATAAATAATAAATTCATTTTGCTTGTTAAATTCAAGACTATCTTGTCCCAATAAATATACTAAATCGTATTTATGGTTTTTTAAATTCTCTAAAACTTGATTTGCTCCATCTATAGTTTGGTAGAAACCTAAATCTAAGTTACCAATAGTGGATGCATTATCCGAAATTATATTTAATGAATTCCAATTTTCTGAAATTTTTTTATTTTTAATTAAGTAAGTTTTAATAGATTCAAAAATATATTTGCTTGATTTGAGTGATAAAGAAGATTGTCCAAAAATTATTAACGGTTTTTTTGCTTCCTTAATTATTGAGGAAATAGAATGTTGATCATTAATAATTTCTTTTATAATATCTGTTTTACCATCCAGTTTTGTGTAAGGATATGTTAAATCACCAACATCAGTTAAAGAAATAATTTTTGTTTTATTTTTTAAATAAGCTTTTCTTATTCTGGCATTTAATATAGTTGCTTCAAACTTTGGGTTTGTGCCTATTAAAAATATAAAATCAGATTCTTCAATTCCATTTATTGATGAATTAAATAAATAATTTTCTCTTTTTTCAGGATTTATATAAATATAATCATTTCTAAATTCTAAATTCTTTGAATTTAAGTGTTTGTTAAAAAATTCTTTAAATATATAAAGTGTTTCCATATTAACTAAATCACCTGAAATTCCACAAATTTTATCAGGCTCAGTAGACTTCACTTTTGATTTAATTAATTCAAAGGCTTCTTTCCAGGAACATTTGGTAAATTTCCCTTTACGATTAATAAATGGTGAGTCTAAACGCTGATTTAGCAAGCCATCACAAGCATATCTAGTTTTATCAGAAATCCATTCACCATTTATGTCTTCATTAATTTTTGGCAAAACTCTTTTTACCTCCCATCCATAAGTATCAACTCTAATATTTGATCCAACAGCATCCATTACGTCAATTGTTTCAGTTTTTTTAAGTTCCCATGGTCTAGCTTCAAAAACATATGGTTTTGAAGTTAAAGCACCCACTGGACAAAGATCTATAACATTTGCAGACAATTCAGATTGCATAGATTTTTCTAAATATGTTGTAATTTGCATATCCTCACCTCTTCCAATAGCACCGAGTTCTGGAACTCCAGCAACTTCTGTAGCAAATCGAATACATCTTGTGCAATGAATACATCTTGTCATTATTGTTTTGATTAATGGACCCATATTTTTTTCTGGGACAGCTCTTTTGTTTTCTTTATATCTTGATTTATCAATTCCATATAACATAGACTGATCTTGTAAATCACATTCTCCACCTTGATCACAAACTGGACAGTCTAAAGGATGATTTGCTAGTAAGAATTCCATTACACCTTTTCTTGCTTTTTCAACAAATGAAGTATTGGTTTTAATATTCATTCCTTCTACTGCAGGTGTAGCACATGAAGCTATTGGTTTAGGTGATTTCTCTATTTCAACCAAACACATTCTACAGTTACCAGCAATTGATAGTTTTTCATGATAACAAAATTTAGGAATTTCAACGCCAGCATATTCACAAGCTTGAAGAACAGTTAAGCCCTCTTCAACTTCAACATCTTTGTTGTTAATTTTTAATTTAAGCATTTTCTTTGTCTAATAAGTGTTGATCAACTAAATAAGGAATATTTTTACCTTGATCTATAATTGGGCTAAAATTATTTCTTTTTTTAATTTCTTTTTTAAAATGTCTCAATAAACCTTGTACGGGCCATGCAGATCCTTCTCCAAATGCACATATTGTATGATTTTCAATTTGCTTTGTAACATCCATTAACATGTCAACTTCATCTATTGATGCTTCACCTTTTGACATTCTTTCAAGCATTCTCCACATCCATCCAGAACCTTCTCTACATGGTGTGCATTGACCACAACTTTCATGTTTGTAAAATCTTGCAATTCTTGCCATACATTTAATAATGTCTTGGTCTTTATTTATAACAACTATTCCTGCAGTACCTAGTCCACTTTTTTCTTTAATTAATGAATCAAAATCCATTGTAATTGTATCACATATTTTTTTTGGCAATAAAGGCATAGATGATCCTCCAGGAATCACGGCTTTTAAATTTTCCCATCCTCCTACAACTCCACCTGCGTGAGTTTCAATTAAATTTTTTAATGGGATACCCATTTCTTCTTCTACATTGCAAGGATTATTTACATTCCCTGAAATACAAAAAATTTTAGTACCAGTATTTTTTGGTTTTCCTAATGAAGCAAACCATTTACCACCTTTTTTTAGAATTGTAGGAATTACTGCTATAGTTTCTACATTATTTATTATTGTAGGACACCCATATAACCCAATTAATGCTGGAAATGGTGGTTTTAATCTTGGTTGTCCTTTTTTACCTTCTAAACTTTCAAGCAAAGCTGTTTCTTCACCACATATATAAGCGCCTGCACCATAATGGATATAAATATCAAAGTCCCAACCTGTTCCTGAAGCATTTTTACCGATTAAATTTTTTTTATAAGCTTCGTCAATTGCTTCTTGAAGCTTTTTACCCTCGTTAAAATATTCGCCTCTAATATAAATATAGCAAATGTGGGCATTAACGGCATATGAAGTAATTAAGCAACCTTCTATTAATTTATGAGGTTCAAATCTTAATATATCTCTGTCTTTGCATGTTCCGGGTTCAGACTCATCTGCGTTAATTACTAAATAATGAGGTTTTGTGCCAATTTCTTTTGGCGCAAACGACCATTTAAGACCGGTAGGAAAGCCTGCTCCACCTCTTCCTCTTAATTCTGAGATTTTTATTTCATTAATTATCCAATCTCTTCCTTTTTCACATAGATTCTTTGTATCAGACCAATCTCCTCTTGCTATAGATGATGTAACATCTGAACCCATATCATTGTAAAGATTTTTAAATATTCTATCTTTGTCTTTAAGCATTTTTTATATCCATTAATGTTTTTCTATTGTTTTCTGGTTCAGAATTTAACCGACCTCGGTATGATCCAGGTTTAGGATTTTCTCCATTTAAAATTTGATCTATAATTTTTAAAGTTTTCTCCTTATCTAAATCTTCATAATAATCATTATTTATCTGTATCATTGGAGCATTAACACAAGCACCCAAACATTCGACTTCCATCCATGAACATGTTTTATCTTTTGATAATTGTTTCTCATTAGGTGATATTTTTTCTTTACAAGCTTCAACTAGTTTATAGGCACCTCTAATCATACATGGCGTTGTTGTACATATCTGAATAAAATGTTTGCCGACAGGAGATAAATTATACATGCTATAAAATGTAGCTACTTCATATACCTTGATATAAGACATATCTAAAAACTTAGCTACATACTTCATTGCAGTTAAAGGTATCCAATTATCATTTTGACTTTGAACCAAGTATAGTAATGCCATAATTGCACTTTGTTGTTTGCCTTTAGGATATTTTTTAATAATTTTATTTGCAGTTTCTAAATTTTTTGAAGTAAACTCGAAATTTTCTGGCTGTTCTTTTGAAATTTTTTTTATACTCATCTGTCAATTTCTCCGAAAACAAGATCAAGAGAACCTAACACAGCAGGAACGTCAGCTAACATATGACCTTTAATTAAATAATCCATAGCCTGAAGATGTGAAAATCCTGGGGCTCTAATTTTACATTTGTAGGGTTTGTTTGAACCATCTGATATTAAATAAACACCAAACTCACCTTTTGGCGCTTCAACAGCAGCATAAATTTCATCTTTGTCTACACGATAACCCTCTGTGAATAATTTAAAATGATGAATTAATGCCTCCATTGACTCTTTTATATCTTTTTTCGATGGTGGTGTAATTTTTCCATCTAAAGATTTAATTGGGCCTTTTGGCATAGAAGAAAGACATTGATTAATAATTTTTACACTTTCTCTCATTTCCTCAATTCGACATAGATACCTGTCATAACAGTCACCATTTTTTCCAATAGGAATCTTAAAGTTTAATCGATCATAACATTCATATGGCTGTGATTTTCTTAGATCCCAAGGTACTCCAGATCCTCTTAACATTACTCCTGAAAAAGAATAATCTAAAGCATCTTCTTTTGTAACGATTCCTATATCAACATTTCTTTGTTTAAAAATTCTATTATCTGTCAATAAGGTCTCAAGGTCATCTAAGATATTTGGGAATGTTTTGCAAAATTTTTCAATATCATTTTCTAAATTTTTTGGAAGATCTTGGTGTACTCCACCAGCTCTAAAATAATTTGCATGAAGTCTAGATCCTGAAGCACGTTCATAAAATGTCATTAAAGTTTCTCTTTCTTCAAAACCCCATAAAGAAGGAGTCAGTGCACCAACGTCTAAAGCTTGTGTTGTAATATTTAAAATGTGACTTAAAAGTCTTCCTATCTCGCAAAACATAACTCTAATAAATTGTGCTCGAATAGGAACCTCAATTTTTAAAATTTTTTCTATTGCAAGAGCAAATGCATGCTCTTGGTTCATTGGAGCAACATAATCTAATCTATCGAAGTAAGGAACTGCTTGCATATAAGTTTTATTTTCAATTAATTTTTCAGTTCCTCTATGAAGTAATCCTATATGTGGATCCGCTTTTTCTACAACTTCACCATTTAATTCTAATATTAATCTTAATACACCATGAGCTGCGGGATGTTGAGGCCCAAAGTTAAGATTCATAGTTTTAGTTTCTTTTGGCATTATTTTTTTGTTTGATCTTTAATATATTTTGTTCCTTCCCAAGGGCTTTCAAAATCAAAATTTCTATAATTTTGTTCTAGCTTAACGGATTCATAAATAACCTTCTTTTCATCTTCGCTATAACGAACTTCATTATGACCAGTTAAAGGAAAATCCTTTCTAAGCGGATATCCTTCAAAACCGTAATCCGTTAATATTTTTCTTAAATCAGGGTGGTCTTTAAATTTAATCCCATACATATCAAAAACTTCTCTCTCCATCCAATTAGCTGCTGGAAAAATTTTAGTTATTGAAGAAATAACTTCATTTTCATTAATTAAATAATTAAGTATAATTCTTTGATTAATTTCATGACTTAAAAGCAAATAAACAATCTTAAATCTTTTTGTATTTTCAAGGTAGTCAACTGCTGTAATATCAATTAACTGTCTAAATTTTGTATTTTTATTAGTTTTAAGAAATAAAATTACATCCAATAAATCTTCGTTATCAATAGTCAAATATAATTGACCGTGTTTAATTTTTGACTCATTGATTTTTGTAGTGAGTTCGGAATTAATTTTTTTTTCTAGACCTGCTAAACTAGTCATTAATTTTTATCTTTCTAATGAACCGTGTTTTCTAATTTTTTTTTGTAACTGTAGAATGCCGTAAAGTAATGCTTCAGCAGATGGTGGACATCCAGGTACATAAATATCAACAGGCACAATTCTATCACAACCTCTAACTACTGAATAAGAATAATGATAATAGCCTCCTCCATTAGCGCAGCTACCCATAGAAATTACATATCTTGGTTCAGGCATTTGATCATAAACTTTTCTTAAAGCTGGAGCCATTTTATTTGTTAAAGTTCCGGCAACTATCATTACATCAGATTGTCTTGGTGATCCTCTTGGTGCTGCACCAAATCTTTCAAGATCATATCTAGGCATTGAAGTTTGCATCATTTCTATAGCACAACAAGCTAAACCAAAAGTCATCCAATGTAGAGATCCTGCTCGTGACCAATTAATTAAATTATCTAAAGATGTTGTAATAAAACCATTTTTACTGAAGTCTTCAGCTAATTTTTTAAATTCTTCAGGAATTTTATTGTTTTTATCTTTTAAGTTCATGTGTTTACCCAACTAAAAACTTATTCCCAGTCCAATGCACCTTTCTTCCATTCGTAAATAAAACCAATCGTAAGTATAAATAAAAAAATCATCATTGAAAAAAAACCAAGAACACCAATATTGCCTAATGAAACAGCCCATGGAAAAAGAAATGCAATTTCTAAATCAAATATAATAAATAAAATTGCAACTAAATAAAATCTGACATCAAATTCCATTCTTGAGTCATCAAAAGCTTCAAATCCACATTCATAAGCCGATAGTTTTTCAGGATCAGGTTTCTTTGGAGAAAAAATAAAATTGATAACAATAAATGAAACACTTAAACCTAAAGCAATTATTAGAAACAAAATTATTGGCAGATAATCTTTTAAAAAATCTGATAACATATATGTTTCTATATATAAGCTTTTTAACTAAAATAAAGGTGAGTTAAAGTCACATTTTCCATAACAATTTAAAAATTTGATATCAATTATCAATCAAATGGCGGGAGTGAAGGGACTCGAACCCTCGACCTATCGCGTGACAGGCGATCGCTCTAACCAACTGAGCTACACCCCCCCTTTATGTTGGTGGGCAGTAAAGGACTCGAACCTTTGACCCCCTCGGTGTAAACGAGATGCTCTACCAACTGAGCTAACCGCCCTGGTGTTAATTTTTCTTGGTTTATAACAGTAAATAACAAAAGACAACATCAAAAAAAAGGAATTGTGGAAATTTAAGTGTTACAAAACCTACACTTATAGTATCTCTAGCTTATTTACTGCATCTATTTTGTTGGGTATCCTTATGTAATGTACGACATCAAAAAATAAAAAAACAGTAATAATAAAATTCTAGATATAAAAAAAAATAAATAAATCTAGAACCAAAGCATTAATAGTTGCTGCCGTTTTAGGAAGTAGATTGAAAAATCCTACAAAAAATATAGCAAAATGTATACTTGATTA
>CACJXT010000029.1 GCA_902597425.1 uncultured Pelagibacteraceae bacterium
GGCAAGTAGCATTAGTAGCTAGACATGAAGACCGACCAAAATCTAAATTTTTTATTGAGAATTTATTTGAAGATTTTATTTCATTGTCTGGTGATAGATTTTATGGTGAAGATAAATCAGTACTTACAGGTTTTGCAAAGTTTAATGGAAGTTCAGTTTTGGTCATAGGTCAAGAAAAAGGAGAAGATCTTGAGTCTAGAATAGAAAGAAATTTTGGCATGATGAGACCTGAAGGATATAGAAAAACAACTCGATTGATGAAACTTGCAGATAAATTTAATATACCAATCATTATTTTTATAGATACTTCAGGTGCATATCCAGGAGTTGGAGCAGAGGAAAGAGGACAGGCAGAAGCCATAGCAAAATCAATTGAGTGTTGCATGGAATTAAAAGTTCCAACTATTTCAATTATTATAGGCGAAGGTGGTTCAGGTGGAGCAATAGCTCTAGCTTCATCTAATAAAGTTTTAATGTTAGAAAATGCAATTTATTCAGTTATATCCCCAGAAGGATGTGCAACAATTTTATGGAGAGATCCCAAAAAAACTTTAGAAGCTGCAGAAGCAATGAAACTTTCAGCAAAAGATCTTTTAGATCTAAAAATAATTGATGAAATTATACCAGAACCAGTTGGCGGTGCACATAGAGACAGAGACTTGATCTTAAACAATATTAAAAACTCTATCACTAATAATTTAAAGGAATTTGATCTAATGGGCAAAGAAGAAATATTTAATCATAGAAAAAATAAATTTTTATCAATTGGGAGAACTAAAGGTTTTGTTGATCAATCAGCAGATGCCAAAACTTTAAGCATGAAGACAAATCTTGTAGATAATTTAATAGCAAAAATTTTTAAAAATAAAAATAAATTAATAGTTATAGTAGCTACATTATTAATTTTGATGACTTTATTTTATAATTTATTATAAAGCACCACAACATTGTTTAAATTTTTTACCTGTGGCGTCGCATCTTTCATTTCTTGATATTTTTTGATTTTTTTTTTGTAATAGTAAACATTTTGGATTATTTGAAATATTAATATTTTTTTTTATTGAAGGTGAATCTATTTCTTCTTCTTTTTTTTGAATAACTGTAAGATTAATCAAAATTGTTATTAAATCCGTTTTTAATTTATTTAGTAAATTTTCAAATAAATTAAATGCTTCTTTTTTATACTCAATTAACGGATCTCTTTGACCATAAGATCTTAAGCCTATAACTTGTCTTAATTGTTCAAGGTATTGAATATGTGATTTCCAATTTAAATCAATAGTTTGTAAAAAAATTCTTTTTTCAATTTTTTGGGCTTGATTTTCATCTAAATATTTAATTCTTTCATTTCTTTTTTGTTTAAATCTTTCTTTGATTTTTTCTTCAAATTCTTTATTTTTTATTTGAATTAGACTTTCTATTTCTTTTTCATCAAAACTTTTACCCACTATGGATTTTAACTGATTGCTAAACTCATTACTTTTTGGATTTGCTAAGTATTTATTTTTTAAATCTAATAAATTTTCTATAATTTCTGATAAAAAAACATCTGAAATATTAAATATTTCTTCACTATTTATTACATTATTTCTTTGGGAAAAAATTACATGTCTTTGATCATTTAAAACATTGTCAAATTTTAATAATGTTTTTCTTATATCAAAATTTCTAGATTCTACTTTTTGTTGTGCACGTTCTAATGCTTTGTTAATCCATGGATGATCAATACTTTCTCCGTCTTTTAGCCCAAGTTTTTGCAGTATATTATTCATAGAATCTGAACCAAAAATTCTCATCAGGTCATCGTCAAGACTAACATAGAAAATTGAATTACCCTCATCACCTTGGCGCCCAGACCTTCCTCTTGCTTGATTATCAACTCTTCTAGACTCCATTCTTTCTGTTCCAATAACAAAAAGACCACCTAAAGATTTTATTTTTTGTTTTTCTTGATTTAACTGATTTTCAGGTACACTACCTTTTTTTCCTCCAAGCTGAATATCAACCCCTCTTCCTGATATACTAGTCGTAATTATTACAGAATTTTCTTTTCCTGCATTTGCTATTATTTCAGCTTCTTTTTCATGATTTTTAGCATTTAAAACCGTATGTTTGATTTTTTTGTCATCAAGCAGTTTAGAATATTGTTCTGATTTATTTATACTTGATGTAAAAATTAAAATAGGTTGTCCTTTTTTATTACATTCTAAAATTTTTGAGGTAATTGCGTTATTTTTTTCAAATTCAGTTCTAAAAATTTGATCATTCCAGTCTTTTCTAATCATTTTCTTGTTTGTTGGAACACTAATAACAGGCAAATTATATATTTCAAAGAATTCTTCAGCTTCAGTTGCTGCAGTACCAGTACAACCAGAAATTTTTTTATAGAGTTTAAAATAATTTTGGTATGTGATTGAGGCAAGAGTTTGATTTTCTACTTGTACCTCAATTCTTTCTTTGGCTTCAAGTGCCTGATGAAGACCGTCTCCATATCTTCTACCTTCAAGAATTCTACCTGTCAATTCATCGATTATTTTTAAAAAACCATCTTTAACAATATAATCTCTTCCCTTCTCAAATAAATGATTAGCTCTTAATGCTTGATTCACATGGTGTACTAAACTTAAATTTTCTGGATCATAAAAATTATTATTTTTTAATATACCAGCATTAGAAAAAATTTTTTCTACATTATCTATTCCTAGATTTGTAAGTAAGACGTTTTTATCTTTTTCGTCAATTTCATAATCTTTATCTTTTAATTGTTTGACTAATTTATCAATTGCTAAATATTGGTCAGTTTTGTCTTCAGCAGATCCTGATATCACAAGTGGTGTTCTAGCTTCATCAATTAAACACGAGTCTATTTCGTCTACAATAGAAAAAAAATGTTCTCTTTGTGTTATTTGTTCGGAATAATATTTCATGTTATCTCTTAGATAATCAAACCCTAATTCACTATTTGTTGCATAGGTAACATCACAATTGTAATTTTTTTTTCTTTCAGAATCATCCTGATCATTATTAATGTAACCAGAGGATAGACCTAAAAAATTATAAATTTTACCCATGTCTTGACAGTCCCTTTTGGCTAGATAGTCATTGACAGTTACTATATGAACACCTTTTTCATTTAATGCATTTAAGTAAGCTGCAAGTGTAATAGTTAATGTTTTGCCTTCTCCTGTTTTCATTTCAGCAATTTTTCCTTCATGAAGAACAATTCCTCCAAGAATCTGAACATCAAAATGCCTTTCGTTTCTAACCCTTTTTGAAGCTTCTCTTACTAAAGAAAATGCTTCAGGTAACAATTGATCAATTTTTGTTCCTTGTTTTATTTTATTTTTAAGCTCTTCAGTTTTTTTGGGGAACTCAGAATCTTTAAGTTTTACAGTTAAATCTTCATAGGCATTAACCTGTTCTACAACCTTTTTAAGCTTATCAAGTTCTTTTTGATTACTTGATTTTATGAATTTTGATAAAAAATTTAAAGGATTTAGCATCTAATTTTTCAGTTTTTGATATATTATTTAAGTATAACTTTTAATATAGGTATTAAATAACTTATTTAAATAGCATGGCAATAAACTTTACAAATTTTCTTTATCCACAAAATAAAAAGTCAAAAATGAGCGACTTTCAAGATTTAGAGCATATTGATGGTCTTTCAATTTCTTCAACAAGTGCCAATCTTTATAATTCTTCAAGAGACGATTTGGTAATGTTTTATTTTAGAAAGGGAGCAAGATACGCTTCTGTTTATACCCAGTCAAAAATAGTGTCTGAGAATATTAAATGGAATTTAAATATAAAAAGTAAAAAAATAATAGCACTGCTTATCAACACAAAAAATGCAAATGCTTTTACAGGTAAAAGAGGTTTTCGAGATTTAAAAGAAATAGCCGATGATTTATCTATGCAGTTGACAGAGAAACAAAAAAAAGATGAAAAAAATCCAGAAAAAATTAAACCAAATCAAATTCTTTTTGGGTGCACCGGTACAATTGGTGAAACTTTTCCAAAAGAAAAAATAAAACAAAGTATTCCTGATTTAATTAAAAAAATTAAGTATACACAAAATAAATATATATGGATGAAAGCTTCATTAGGAATTATGACAACTGATTTAGTTCCAAAACTTGCTATGGAAGAATGTAAAATTGGCAATGTTAATGTTAAGATATATGGAATTGCAAAAGGGTCAGGTATGATTTTTCCTAATATGGCAACTACTTTAGGATATATTTTTACCGATGCAGATCTTTCTTCAAGCATTTTGCAAAAATTATTAAAGAAAAATATTCAAACAACATTTAATGCTATAACTTGTGACGGTGATACAAGCACAAATGATATGGTATCAATATTTTCAACTGCTCAAGCAAAGAATTCAATTATTAAAAATATTAATGATCCAAAAATAAAAAACTTTGATAATCGTTTACATTCAGTACTTTTAAATCTTGCAAAAAGGATAGCGGCAGATGGTGAAGGTGCTTCTAAATTTGTCACAGTAAATGTAAATCATTCCAAGACTCAAGAGGAAGCAAAAAAAATTGCCTTTTCTATTGCAAATTCTCCATTAGTAAAAACAGCAATAGGAGGACAAGATCCCAATTGGGGGAGAATTATTATGGCAATAGGTAAAGCCAATATAAATATTAATTTAAATAAATTATCAATTAAACTTGGACCTATAAAAATTATTGAAAAGGGTCAGTTATCAAGCAGTTATAATGAAGATGATGCTGAGGTCTACATGAGAGAAGAAAAAAGAATTGACTTATATATAGATCTTAATGTAGGTAAAAAAAATTTTACCGCATATACAATGGATCTTACAACAAAATATATAGAAATTAATGCTGATTATAGAACTTAATATAAGATTGAACTTTAACAATTAATTATTATCTATTGGTTATGATTAAATATAAATTAGTTTGTAAAAATTGTGATAATTTTTTTGATAGTTGGTTTGCATCTTCAAAAGAATATGAAAAGTTAAAAAAGTTAAAACATATTAATTGTAATAATTGCAATTCCTTAAAAGTTGAAAAAACTTTAATGACACCTAGTGTATTAAATTCCAAAAAAGAAAAATCAGTAATATACAAAAACGAAAAATATGCAAAAATAAAGAATACAATTAAAGAATATCAGAAATTTATTAAAAAAAATTTTGAATATGTTGGTGAAGACTTTGCATATGAGGCTCGTTCAATTCACTACAACAATAATAAAGAAAAATTAAAAGGTATTTATGGTAATGCTACTGCTGAAGAAGTCAAAGAATTAAAAGAAGAAGGGATTGATACTGAAGTTATACCTTGGGTCAATCAAAATGATAATTAATTTTTTTTAAATTTTGCAATATAATTTACAGATTTATTTGAACTTAAGTTCCATTCATTAGTTAATAGATCAAAATTTATACCATCTAATTTTTCTAATTTTAAATTATTAATTTTAGTTATTTCTATTAATTTCTCAGGTTTAATAAATTTATCCCAGTCATGAGTTCCTATTGGAAGCCATTTTAATATATATTCAGCACCTACAATTGCAAACATATAAGATTTCAATGTTTTGTTTAGGGTTGCTATAAACATTAAACCATTTTTTTTTAGCAATTCAGAACTTTTTTTAATAAAAAAATTTACATCTTCCACATGCTCAATTATTTCCATGCTTAATATTACATCAAATTTTTTTTTTATTTTTAAAGTTTCAGGCGAACCACATATATAATTTATTTTTAGTTTATTTTTTTTTGCATGAAACTTTGCAACTTCTATATTTTTTTTAGAAGCATCTATGCCCACCACGTTAGCACCAAGTTTATTCATAGGTTCTGAAAGAAGACCACCACCACATCCGATATCTAGTATATTAATAGTTTTCAAGGGCTTATTAGAAGGATTTAAATTAAATTTTTGAATTATATTATCTTTTATATATTTTATTCTGATAGGGTTAAATTTATGTAATGGTTTAAATTTACCATTTGGATTCCACCATTCAGTAGCAATTTTTGAAAATTTTTCTATTTCTTTTTTGTCTATAGTATTCATAATAGATAGGATGTTGACATTACAATTAAGATGTATTTTATCAACATAATTTAAAATTATTTAAAAAAGATATCAATGAAAACTGTTGTTTTAAAATTTGGTGGTACCTCAGTAGGTTCAGTAGACAGAATTAAAAAAGTAGCAAATATAATTATTAGTTATGTTAAAAAAAGATATAAGGTAATTGTTGTTACATCTGCTATGAGTGGAACAACTAATGATTTAGTAAAAAAATCAAAAAAAATAAGTAACAATTTTATTTCTTCTGAGTATGACGTTCTTGTATCATCTGGAGAACAAATATCCTGTGCATTAATTGCTGGTAGATTAAATCACCTTGGATATAGATCTCAATCTTGGATGGGTTGGCAGGTTCCAATTTTAACTGATGGTAATCATGGCTCATCAAGAATTAGTAAAATTAATAAAAAAAAAATTAATAAATTTTTACAATCTAGAGGGATTCCTATTATTGCTGGTTTTCAAGGTGTTAATTTAAATAATAGAATAACTACCCTAGGAAGAGGCGGATCAGATGCAAGTGCAGTTATGTTTGCAAAATTTTTCAAAGCACAAAAATGTATAATCTATACAGATGTTGATGGTGTTTATACAACTGATCCAAATATTTTAAAAAAGGCAAAAAAAATAAAAGTTATTTCTTATGAAGAAATGTTAGAAATGGCATCGTTAGGGGCAAAAGTTATGCAACCAACTTCATTACAAGATGCAAGGTTAAATAGAATTGATGTTGATGTAAAATCTTCATTTACAAACAAAGAAGGAACTTTAATTACAAAAAGAAAAAATATATTTAACAAAAAAACAATTGCTGGATTAACGTCTACTAAAAATGATGCAAAAGTAACTCTTCTCGGAGTTAAAGACAAACCTGGAATGGCTGCTTCAATATTTAAACCACTCTCTAAAAATTATGTTAATATAGATATGGTTGTTCAAACTTCATCAGGCAATAAAAGAGAAACTGATATAACTTTTACTATTCAATTAGATGATTTATCGACAACTTTAAAACTTATAAAACAAAATAAGAAAATAAAATATAGAGATTTAATAGTGAATAAAAATGTATCAAAAGTATCAATTATTGGTGTTGGAATGATAACTACACCTGGTGTAACATATAGAATGTTTCAAACACTGGCTAATAAAGAAATTAATATTTTAGTAATTTCTACATCAGAAATTAAAATTTCAGTATTAATAGAAAAGAAATTTGTAAAAAAAGCTATTTCAGCTCTTCATAAAGAATTTAAATTAGATTAAATAAATTATGAGTTTAAGACCCTTCAGGGATATCAAAAGAAAAAAAACTAAAGTTATAAACGTTGGCGATGTTAAAATCGGAGGAAATAATCCTATATCTGTGCAATCTATGACAAATACTTTAACTAAGGATGTAAAATCTACTATTAAACAAATAAATGACATTTGTGAAGAAGGGGCAGACCTTGTAAGAGTTTCTTGTCCAGATGAAGAATCTACTTTTGCATTAAAAGAAATCACAAAGCATGCTCAAGCACCAATCATTGCAGATATTCATTTTCATTATAAAAGAGCAATTGAGGCTGCAGAAAATGGAGCAAAATGTTTAAGAATTAATCCTGGAAATATAGGTGATAAAATAAAAATTCATGAAGTTTTAAGTGCTGCTAAAAATAATAATTGTTCAATAAGAATAGGAGTAAATTCCGGTTCTCTTGAGAAAGATATTTTAGAAAAGTATAAAGAACCTTGTCCAGAAGCTTTAGTTGATAGTGCTTTAAGAAATATTAAAATTTTAGAAGATCAAGATTTTTTTAATTTTAAAATAAGTGTAAAATCTTCTGATGTATTTTTATCAATTGCATCTTATCGTCAATTATCAAAAATATGTGATTATCCACTACATCTAGGAATTACTGAAGCAGGAAGTTTTATCCCTGGAAGCATTAAATCTTCAATTGGAATAGGAGCACTTTTAATGGATGGTATAGGCGACACAATAAGAATATCGTTGTCTGATGATCCAATTCAAGAGGTCAAAATTGGAAATGAAATTTTAAAATCTTTAAATTTAAGAAATAGAGGAGTTAAAATAATTTCATGTCCTTCATGTGCTAGACAAGCATTTCCAGTTATAGATACAGTAAAAATTTTGGAAGAAAAACTTTCACATATTAAAACTCCAATAACTTTATCTATAATAGGCTGTGTAGTTAATGGTCCTGGCGAAGCTGCAATGACCGATATAGGAATTACTGGAGGTGGAAAAGGCAACAATATGCTTTATTTATCTGGTATGCAAAGTGAAAAAGTATTAACGGACGATTTGATATCAAAAGTTATAAACCAGGTTGAAAAAAAAGTACTGGAAATCGAAAACAAAAAATAATGGTTCCAATAAAAAAAATAGAAGAATTAATAAATAAACATTCTTCGTTAGAAAAAGAATTGTCATTGGGACAAACTGAAAAAAAACAATTTGCAGAGAAATCAAAAGAATATTCAGATCTTAACGATATTATTGAACAAGCTAAACAATATAGCTCTTTCGAAAAAGAAAAAAATGAATTAGAGAAAATAATTGATGGTCAAGATAGTGAAAATGATATGAAAGTGTTAGCATCGAATGAATTAAAAGAGTTAAAGAAACGGCATGAAATAAATGAAAAAAAATTGAAATTATTTTTACTACCAAAAGATGAAGCTGACAAAAAAAATGCAATTTTAGAAATAAGAGCTGGAACAGGAGGTCTTGAAGCAAGTTTATTTGTTTCAGACCTTTTTAAAATGTATGAAAAAGTAAGCAATAAAAAAAAATGGATTTTAGAATTAATCAGTATATCCAAAAGTGAAGCTGGAGGACTGAAAGAAGTAATAGCGTTGATTAAAGGTAAAAATATTTATTCTACCTTAAAATATGAAAGTGGTGTTCATCGGGTTCAACGAGTTCCAAAAACTGAAACTCAAGGAAGAGTTCATACTTCAGCAGCAACTGTAGCAGTTCTTCCTGAAGCTGAAGAGGTGGATGTGAAAATTGAGGATAAAGATTTGAGGATAGATGTTTTTAGAAGTAGTGGTCCAGGTGGACAAAGTGTAAATACTACAGATTCAGCTGTAAGAATAACACATACGCCAACAGGAATCGTTGTTAGTCAACAAGATGAAAAATCTCAAATTAGAAATAAAGAAAAAGGGATGAAAATATTAAGAGCTAGAATATATGAATTTGAAAGAGAAAAAAAAGAGAATGAAAGATCAAAAGATCGAAAAAGCAAAATCGGAACTGGAGATAGGTCTGAAAGAATTAGAACATATAATTTTCCACAAGGCAGAGTAACTGATCATCGCATAAATTTAACACTACATAAACTTGAAGAGTTTCTGGAGGGAGAAATTTTTGATGAAATGGTTGAAAATCTAAATTTACAAGCCCAAAAGGAAAAATTAGACAACCTTATTTAAGATGAATATTGAAAATACTTTAAACAATGCAGTTAAAATTTTAAAAAAATCTAAAATAAAAAACTCAATTCTTGATAGTGAAATTTTACTCTCAAAAGTAATTAATAGAGATAGAAAATATATCCTTTTAAACTCAAAAGAAATTTTAAATCAAAAAAATTCTAAGAATTTCAATAATTTAATTTCAAGAAGGAAAAAAGGAGAGCCAATAGCATATTTATTAAACAAAAAAGAATTTTGGAAGCAATCTTTTTATGTTGATCAAAATGTACTAATACCGAGACCAGATACAGAATTAATCATTGATGAGGTATTAAAAATTTTTTTAAAAAATTCTAAATTACAAATTTTAGATATCGGAACAGGGTCAGGATGTATTCTATTGTCTTTACTAAAAGAAATGCCAAATTGTTATGGAATTGGAATAGACATTTCAAAAAAAAGTATAAAAATAAGCAAATACAATGCAAAAATGCTTCAACTTACAAATAAAGTAAAATTTTATCAATCAGATGTTGACAATTTCAAAATTGGTAAATATGATCTTATAGTATCAAATCCTCCATATATTGAAGTATTAAACTTAAAGTATTTGGAAAATGATGTGGTTAACTTTGAACCGAAGTTGGCGTTAAATGGTGGAATTGATGGTATTTCAAAAATTAGAAAAGTAATAGATAAAGCAACTGTTCTGATTAAAAAAAATGGCAAACTTGTTTTAGAGATTGGTTTTAATCAAAAAAATAAAGTTCAAGAGATATTAAGAAAAAAAGGCTTTTATATTAATAAAACATTAAAAGATTATGGAAAAAAAGATCGTTGCATTATTAGTACTAAAATTTAATTTTTTTAATTAAAAAAACTTATGGTAACATTCAGAAGCAATAACAGAAGATCTAATTTTAGAAGAAATGATAGAAATTATAAAAGAAATGGAGATGTTTCAAAGTTTAAATCACATTTCCCATCAAAAGATAGTTTTCAAAGAAAAGTTCCCACTAGAAACAATCATAATGCTTCAAAATTAGTAGAAAAATATAATGATTTAGCAAGAGAAGCATTAACTAGTGGAGATAAAATATTGTCAGAAAACTACTTTCAACACGCAGATCACTTTAAGAGAATTTTAAAAGAACAAGAAAAAAATCGAATTGTTAAGAAAACTGAAGAACCAGCCAAAGAATTAAATGATAACAAAAAAACATTTGATAATAAGCCAAGCAATCTAGAAAAAAATCAAGAGCCTGAAAAAGAAACTAGTTTAGTTTAAACTATTTAATTAGCGAGTAGTATAAATTAACTTAAACCTAAAATTAGTTTTGATTTTAATACATCGGTTTTAATTTTTTCTATTTCAAATAATTTTCTATTTTTGCCTTTTAAGATTTTACCAGAAGGTAACTTTAGTGTTTGAGAATTAATTTTTTTTCCATTTTCAATTACTTCATAATGAAGGTGTGGACCTGTAGATTTTCCAGTTGATCCTACATATCCAATTATTTGTCCCTGTTTAACTCTAACTTTTTTTTTTATTCCTTTGGCAAATTTTGACATATGCGCATAAACTGTGGAGTATGTAGAATTATGTTTAATTTTTACACAATATCCTCCACCGCCACACCATCTAGCTTTAACAACTACACCATGACCTGAAGCCATAATGGGAGTACCTTTAGGTGCAGCAAAATCTGTCCCTCTATGCATTTTATTATAACCATCAATTGGATGTTTTCTCATTCCAAAGGCAGAAGATAATCTTGCACCATTGATTGGAGTTTTCATTAAAGCTTTTTCTGCACTTTTTCCATTATTATCATAATGACCTTCACTACCTTTTTCAGTAAAATAGTATAACGGATTATTTTCACCTCTTAATTTTAAATTTGCAAAAATAATTTTTCCAGTTTCATGAATTTTATTATTTTCATCCTCAAAAACTTCATAAATTATTTGGAAATAATCATTTTTTCTAATATCTCTTTGAAAATCTACTTGGAAACCATAAATTC
>CACJXT010000030.1 GCA_902597425.1 uncultured Pelagibacteraceae bacterium
CAACAATATTTTTAATATTTTGTTCTTTGAAAAATTTTAGTGCTTTAATTGCAGCTATGCTTGGATTAAGACCAAACATCTCAGGCTTATTTAAGAAGCTTTCTTCCCAATGCTGAGATTGTTGGTCTAATTTTTTTTGATCCAAATTTATTTTACTGGGTCTGGAACCTTACGTAAATAAGGTTTGATTGTTTCCCATCCATCTGGATATAGCTTTTTAGCTTCATCATCTTTAACAGCAGGAACAATAATCACATCTTCACCTTTGTTCCAATTTGCCGGAGTAGCAACTTTGTATTTTGCCGTACGTTGCATTGAATCAATTGCTCTTAATATTTCATGAAAGTTACGTCCAGTAGCCATTGGATAAGTTAAAAATAAACCAATTCTTTTATCTGGTCTAATAACATAAACAGTCCTAACTGTTTGATTGTCTACAGCAGTACGTCCCATTGATGTAGTCCCCGCATCACCCTCTAACATATTGTAAAGTTTTGCAACTTCTAACTTTTCATCTGCTACAATTGGATAATTTGGTTTTAATCCACAAACATCCTTAATATCTTCAAGCCATTTGACATGATCAGATACAGGATCAACTCTTAATCCCATAACTTTTACGTTTCTTTTTTCAAATTCAGGTTTCATTTTAGCTAATGCTCCCAGTTCTGTTGTACACACTGGAGTAAAATCTTTTGGGTGTGAAAATAAAACACCCCAACTATCGCCAAGCCATTCGTGAAGAGATAATTTTCCTTCTGAAGTTTCTGCTGTAAAATCTGGTGCAACACTATTTATTTTTAAAGTCATTTTTTCCTCTCTTAATTTTTTTTTGAATGATTATAATCAAGATTGATTTGCTATGCAATTTTTTATAGTTTAAAAACCGTCAATGATATTTGAACAATTATTTGATCAAAACTCTTCAACCTATACTTACATTATATCTAGTGGCAAAGGTAGAGAAGCTTTAGTTATTGACCCTGTCATAGAAAACACTAACGAATATATAAAAATTTTAAAAAATTTAGATTTAAAGTTAGTTAAAGTAATAGATACACATATTCATGCAGATCATATTTCTGGCTTACATGAACTAAGTAAAAGAACAAAATGTTCCAAAATTATGGGAGAAAAATCTAAATCCGAAATTTTAGATATTCGTGTCAAAGATAATGAAAAAATAAAAATTGAAAATATAGAATTAATATCAATGTACACTCCTGGCCACACAGATTGTTCTTATAGTTTTTTAATGAAAGATAGAGTTTTTACTGGTGATACGTTACTAATTAATAGTACAGGAAGAACCGATTTTCAAAGCGGTAGTTCATACGATGCTTACGATTCATTATTTAATAAATTATTAAAATTACCTGAAAAAACCTTGGTGTACCCAGCCCACGACTACAAAGGTAAAAAATATTCAACAATCGAAACTGAAAAAAATAATAATCCAAGACTGCAAGTAAGTTCAGCTGAAGAATATGTTGAAATAATGAATAATTTAAATTTAGAAAGTCCTAAAATGATAGATATCGCTGTACCTGCAAATGTTAAAGGTTTTACATTAAATCAGTTAATTAAGTGACAAAATTAATCTTGTTTTTATTTAATCTACTACTATATTTGTTGTAATGGCATGTAATAATCCAAAATGCAATTGTGCAAACTGCATAAATGATAAGTGTAGCTGTAATGAAACTAAGGTGTGTTCATGTATGCCTGAACAAACTAGCTGCTGCTGTAATAGCTAGTAGATCGTTTAAATAAAATAATTTAAATAATCATGAATAGTTTTTTAGAATCAATAATTAATAGAGACCCAGCTGCAAAATCTAAGCTAAGTGTAGTATTAACTTATCCTGGAGTAAAAGCTGTTTTCTTTCATCAAATTGCACATTTTTTTTCTGTGGCAAAATTTGACCTTGTTGCAAGAATAATTTCTCAGTTTTCAAGATTTTTAACAGGAATAGAAATTCATCCAAAAGCAAAAATTGGAAAAAATTTATTTATTGATCATGGTATGGGAGTTGTAATAGGAGAAACTTCAGAAATTGGTGATAATGTTACTATCTATCACATGGTTACTTTGGGAGGTATTTCTCCAAGTATAGACTCGGATAGTCAAAGAAATCTTAAAAGACATCCTACCTTAAAAGATAATGTGGTAATTGGATCAGGGGCACAAGTCTTAGGGCCAGTTATTGTTGGCGAAAATGCTAAAGTTGGGGCTAATGCGGTTGTAACTAAAGATGTTCCAGAAAACGCAGTAATGGTTGGGATACCTGCTAAAAATGTTGGAACAACGACAAAAGAATTTAAACCATATGGTATCACTCCAAGTAGCGGTGAATAATTCAAATTAATGAAAAATTCACAAAATAATTTTATCGAAGGTATTGGTAATACACCCTTAATAAAACTTAAAGCTGCATCAGAAATAACTGGATGCAATATTTATGGTAAAGCTGAATATTTAAATCCTGGTGGTTCGGTTAAAGATAGAGCTGCTTTAGCTTTAATTAAAGATGCTGAAGAAAAAAAATTAATCTCAAAAGGAGGAACTGTTGTTGAAGGAACGGCAGGAAATACTGGCATTGGTTTATGTTTAATTGGAAATTCTGTTGGATACAAAACAGTTATTGTGATGAATGACAATCAAACTCAGGAAAAAAAAGATATGCTAAAAAATATTGGAGCTGACTTAAGGCTGGTTCCACCAAAGCCATATAAAGATGATGGTAATTATGTAAAAGTTGCAGGAAGATTAGCAGATGAATTAAGAAGTAATAATAATCATGGAGTAATTTGGGCTAATCAATTTGATAATACTGCTAACGCTAAAGGTCATTATGAAACAACTGGACCAGAAATTTGGAATCAAACTGAAGGGAAAGTAGATGGATTTGTTTGCTCTTCTGGTACTGGTGGAACGATTGGTGGAGTAAGTAAATATCTTAAAGAAAAAAATAAAGATATAAAAATATATTTATCAGATCCCACAGGTTCAGCTTTATATAATTATATTACCAATGGAGAGTTAAAGTCTGAAGGAGGTTCAATTACTGAAGGAATTGGATCAAGTAGAGTAACAGCTAATTTTGCTGAAGCAAAAATTGATGGAGCATTTTCAATAAGTGATCAAGAGTCATTGCCAATTCTATACGATTTAATTCAAAACGAAGGTTTAAGTCTTGGCACAAGTTGTGGTGTAAACATTGCTGGAGCAATAAGATTAGGCAAAGAACTTGGTCCTGGAAAAACTATTGTTACAATTCTTTGTGACAAATCAGATAAATACAACTCTAAGATGTTTAATAAAAAGTTTTTGCAAGAAAAAGGTCTTCCATTTCCAACTTGGATTTAGTCTTATATACTTAGATAAAAAAAAGGAGAAAATATGGAAAAAGAAATGCTTGCAATAGCAAGACTTAAATCTGGTGAAGGAAAATTTGAAAAGTTCATGGGATTTATGCAATCAGATGAAGGAATGGCAGTAAGAAAAACTATTGCTCATGTTGAAAAAACAGTCCCAGCAATAGCACCGGATAAAAGTTATGTTATGTTTAAAGTCTCAGTTCATAATGAGGAAGAAATGAAGAAGTTCGCTTCAGGTAATAATCCAACTGCAAAACCTATTTTTGATGAATGTGTCGAAGTTGTTCAAATGTATGAATTGAGCAAAGTTAATCTATAAAGATTAATAAAAATGACCGGATATGCAATTACTCAAATTGAAGTAACTAATCCTGAGAAATACAAAGGATATTTAGCAAAAGTTACAGACATTGTTACAAAATTTGGAGGAGAATATTTGGTAAGAGGTGGTGATTATCAATGTTTTGAAGGGAAATGGAAATATCCTAGAACAGTAGTAATTAAATTCCCATCTTACGAAAAAGCTTTAGAATGGTATAATTCTGAAGAATATAAACCGGTAAGACAGATACGGTTAGATAATTCTGTCGGAAATTTTATAATAGTAAAAGGAGTATAACAATATGATAGATAAATTTAATGGTATAATTTATTTAATAATTTTTGTAATTCATTTTTTAGGTTTCGGAGTTTATGCCTATCAAATGATAATTAATAACAAAAATTTTAGAGCTAAATTTGAAATGGACGAAACAGCAACACCTATAATGCGAATGATAGGTGCTTCGTTTCTTGGAGCATTATTAATGGCTCTTTATATTATGTTCATTAGACCTGGAGGAGTAGAAGGTACTTGGGCATTTTTTAATTTAATTTTTGTACAAAATCTTTGTATTTTCATTGTAAATACTTACTCAATTAAAATTGACAAGACAGGAATAAAAAATGATTCAAATGAAGGGGTTATTGCACCACTGGTTTTTACAATTTTAAGCGCTATTCTTTGTTACGGTCTTGCTGATAAAATTTATAGTTAATTAATAAAGAAAAACAAAATGTCAGTTATACAAAAACTTTTTGATGCTCAAGATAATCAAGATTTAAAAGCATACAATGAAGTTGTCAGTGAAGATTATGTTTGGGTAAAACACTCAACTGGAGAAGAAATTCCAAGAGATGAATTAAGCAAATGGCTAATAAGTCCTGATGCTCCAAAAACAGAAAATGCTCGCATCATTTATGAAAATAATGAAATAGGAGTGGCTCATTTTTTTGTTTCTTTTAAAGATGGTTCACGTCAAGCAGTTCTTGCAGTCTATAATATAAAAGATGGAAAAATAATTCGATCTGAAACGGGCGCTACTAATATAACAAAAAAATAAAGAAAGGAATAATATGTCAATAATTGAAAAAATGACAAAAATAGTAAACGATGGAGATGTAGCTGCTGGAGAAAAAATGATACATGACGATTATAAATTTTTAATGCATTCATCTGGAAATACACTAGGCAAACAAGATATTTTAAAATGGCTAGGTATGAAAGATGTCAAAAAAGAAAAAGTTAGAGTTCTTTTTGAAAATGATGAGGTTGGATTTGAACATGCTTATGTGAGCTATAAAGATGGCAATAAAGAAGCTGTAATGACTTATTACAAATATAAAGATGGAAAAGTTGTTAATATGGAAACTGGAGCAACTAAACTACCAAAGTAATTATGGTTAATTTAACGGCTTATATAATTTTAATAGTTGCTGTTGTTTTAGGTACTGCTTCAAATGGATTTGCTAAAGGTGCTCAAGGTTTTACAATATTAATACCAAGTGTTTTAACAGCAATAACTATAGTTGGGTGTATGTATACCTTATCCCTTGTTATGAAAACAATTCCTGTTGGAATTACTTATGCTTCATTTGCTGGATTATGCATTATCGCTACTACAATAGTTGGAATGTATAAATTTAATCAGATGCCTGACCTTTATACAATTGTAGGTCTTGCTTTAATTATAGCTGGAGTTTTAATTGTAAACTTATTGGGTAATACAAATAACTAAAGTGAATCATTTATCAGGATATATTTTTTTAGTTTTAGCAATAATACTTGGAATTGCTTCTAATAGTTATTTAAAAACGACTGCTGGATTTAGCAAACTTGCACCTTCAATTTATTGTTCTGTTTTAATTATTTTGTGTATCTTGTGTTTGGCTAAAGCCATGCTGACCATACCAGTTGGTTTTGCTTATGCTACTTATGGAGGGTTAACAATTACTGTTGTAACAATTTTTGGTATTGTAAAATATAATCAAATGCCAAATCTTTATGGAATAATTGGTATTTCCCTAATTGTTATTGGTGTCTTAATTGTTAATTTATTAGGAAAAGCTAATTAATAAATAGAAGGCAGAGTATGTGTGCCATCTTTATTTAAAACAATATCATACTCATTACAAACACTCGATATATTTAGAGGAGTATAAAGGTGAGGAAACATGTTTCCATTGGATGCTTGCTCCCAGACTAAATTATCTAGATTTATAGTTTCTATTTTTAATAAAATTAAATCCTCTTTTTTAGAGAAATATTTGTTAAGTGTGTCTTTAATTTGGCTTTTGTCTGAAAAATGAATAAATCCATCTTCAATATCTTTTTTTGTTCCAATAAATTTTTTACTTTTTTTAGAAACTAACCAATCTGATTTGCTACAGATTTTGTAAATAAATTCAAATTCCATTATTATTTTAAAAAGTCATCCACTTCTACTTGGTAAGAGTCTACTAATTTATTGTTTTTGTTTGCTAACCCAACTACTGCAAACATTTCTTTTAACATTTCATCTGTGGCACCTTTTTTTTTTGCCGCAAATGAATGAGATCTAATGCAATATTCGCAACCATTAGTTATAGACACTGCAACATAAATTAGTTCTTTAGTCACATGATCTAAAGCACCTTTTTTCATTACTTGTTTTAAAGAATTCCATGATCTTTCTAATTCATTAGGATCATTTGCTAGCATTCTCCAAAAATTTGGAACTTCTGTAATATGTCTTGAGCTTTTTATATCGTCATATACTTCTTTGACCTTTCCTGTAGCTTCATTTTCTTCGATTGGTTTAAACATCGACATCTTTCCTCCTTTTAATTATAAATTGATTCTATTTTTGGCATAAGTTCTAAAAGTTCTTTAGTGTATTCATGATTTGGATTTTTAAATAATTCTTCTGTCATTGAAATCTCACAAAGCTTACCATTTTTTAATACTGCTATTCGATCACACATTTGTCTTACCACTGGTAAATCATGACTAATAAATAGGATTGTCAAATTTAATTGTTCTTGTAAATCCTTTAATAAATTTAATATTTGAGCTTGAATACTTACATCTAGTGCGGAAGTTGGTTCATCACATACAAGAAGTCTTGGTTGAGTTGCTAAAGCTCTTGCAATTGAGATTCTTTGTCTTTGACCTCCAGAAAATTCATGAGGATAACGTTCAGCTGATTGTTGAGTTAGTTCAACAGATTCTAATAAATCATAAATATAACTATCTATATCTTTTGAACTAATTGAAGGATTGTGAAGTTTTATAGGTTCAGAAACTATATCTTTCACTTTTAATCTGCCATTTAATGAAGAGTATGGGTCTTGGAATATCATTTGAATTTGTTTTCTAAACTTCATCATTTCTTTATTACTTTTAATTTTTGTTATGCAAACATTATCAAAATATATATCTCCTCCACTTGGCTTAAATAAATTAACAATCATTTTAGCAATGGTTGATTTTCCACTGCCGCTCTCTCCCACTAATCCAAATGATTGACCTTCTTTAATATTAAATGTTACATCATCTACAGCCATTACAGAATTTTTTGAACTTTCTATAAAAAAACTATCATCAAATGTTTTGCTTAAATTTTTAACTTGAACTAAATCTTGGTTGATAATTTCCTTTTTTGTCCATCTATTTAAAATTTTGATATTGGTTTCACTCTGGATTTTGTTTTCTTTTTCAATGATTTTAAATCTTTCAATTTTTTTATTTGTTGGTGGTACAGAACTGACAAGGCTCTTTGTATAAATTTCCTTTGGTTTTGTTAATATTTCTTTTGTTGGACCAATTTCGACTAAATCTCCATTTTTCATTACAGCTACTCTGTCGGTCGTTTCAGAAATAACCCCCATATCATGAGTTATTAATATTACTGCTAAATTTCTTTCTTTAGTTAGTTTTTTAATTAAATCTAAAATTTGAGATTGTATTGAAACATCTAACGCTGTAGTCGGCTCATCAGCTATAAGAAGTTCAGGTTCACAACAAAGAGCTAAAGAAATAACAACTCTTTGTCTCATTCCTCCTGAAAATTGATGAGGGTAATTGTCAAATCTTGCTTCAGCATCTTTTATTCCTACTTCTTTTAATAAGTTAATAGCTCTATTTTTTGCTTCTTCTGTGCTTAATTTTAAATGAGTTTGAATTGTTTCAATTAATTGTTCTCCTATTGTAAGTATAGGGTTTAAAGATGTTTGAGGATCTTGAAAAATAAGACCTATTTTTTTTCCTCTTAATTTAAGAATATTTTCAGGATTTTCATAGATGTCTGTACCATCAAGTATTATTGATCCTCCAGATACTTTTCCTGGCTCGTCTATAAGATTAATTATTGCATTACCAACTGTGCTTTTTCCTGATCCAGATTCTCCTACCAAGCCAAGTATTTCACCTTTTTCAACATTTATATTTACTTCCTTTGCTGCATAAATAGTTTCTCTTCGCATTTCATAATTAACACTTAAATTATTTATTTTTAAAAATGTCATTAGTTTAATTTTGGATTAAGAGTATCTCTCATCCAGTCTCCTAATAAGTTAATTGAAAATGCTAATATAACTAAAAATATTGCTGGAAAAAATGTAATCCACCATTCACCAGAAAATAAAAAATCATTACCAAGTCTAATTAATGTACCTAGTGAAGGTGTTGTTGGAGGAACACCAACTCCTAAAAAACTTAATGTTGCTTCTGCTATTATTGCAAGTGCTAACCCTATTGTTCCAATTACCAGAACTGGTCTCAGTATATTTGGTAAAATATGCTTAAACATAATAATTATATTTGAAACACCAATAATTGTTGAAGCAGAAACATAATCTTTATTTTTTTCAACTAAAGTTGCAGCTCTTGAAACTCTTGCGAACTGAGGCCACTCAGAAATTCCAATTGCAAAAATTAAAACATAAATTGCCATTTCATCATGTAATTCTCTTGAAATAATTCCACGTGCTATTCCATCAACTAAAAGAGCCATTAAAATACTTGGTACAGTTAACTGCACGTCTGTTAATCTCATAACAATCATTTCGTATTTTCCACCAAAATACCCTGCACTTAGTCCCAATCCTACTCCTAAAACTAAAGCAAATATAACTGCTGAAAAACCCACGATTAAAGAAATTCGTGATCCATAAAGAATTGTTGCCAACATATCTCTGCCCTGACCATCAGTTCCTAAAATAAATTTAGCAAGACCTTCTTCGGTCCATGAAGGGGGAGTAAATGCATCCATTAAAGATAATGATGATGGGTCAAATGGATTATATGGTGTTACGAACTCAACAAAAAAAGAACAAAAGAAAATTATAATTAATATTAAAGTAGAAACTATAGCTGTAGGTGATTTTATAAAACTAAAGTAAATATCACTGTCTTTAATTCTATTAAACAATGTTAATTTTTGGCTATCCACTTACTGCCTCCGCTTTAACTCTAATTCTCGGGTCAATGAAGTAATATAAAATATCTACTATGAAATTTATCATTACGAAAACAAATGCAATAAAAACTAAATAAGCAGACATAATTGGTATATCTACAAATTGAACAGCTTGAATAAATAAAAAACCCATACCAGGCCATTGAAAAACTGTTTCTGTAATTATTGAAAATGCAATTAACGTTCCAATATTTATTCCTGCAATTGTAATTACTGGTATCAAACCATTTTTTAAAGCATGTTTATAATGAATGCTTTTTTCACTTATTCCTCTTGCCCTTGCAAATTTAATATAGTCAGTTTGAAGAATTTCCATCATTTCCGCTCGAACAAGTCTAATGATGTAAGTCATTTGAAAAAGGCTAAGAGTTACCGAAGGAAGAATTATAGCTTTTAACCCTGATAATGTTAAAAAACCTGTAGTCCAATAGCCAAGGCTAACAACTTCTCCTCTGCCAAAAGAAGGTAATACTCCTAAAATTACTGCAAATAGATAAATAAATAATATACCAATTACAAATGTGGGGAGTGAGACACCCAGTAAAGAAATGGCTAATATAATATCACTAAAAAAGCCTTTTCGATTTATGCCAGTATAAACTCCCAATAAAGTTCCAGATACTAGAGCAATTAAGGCTGAAATCAAAACAAGCTCAATTGTTGCTGGCAATCTTTCAGAAATCAATTCGGAAACAGGTCTTCTTAATTGGTAAGAAATTCCAAACTCTCCCTTAGAAGCATTAATTACAAATCTTGAAAATTGAATATGAATAGGATCCATTAATCCTAAAGTTTCTCTAAGTTCTGCTCTTTCTTCATCTGATGTTTCTTCTCCAACCATATTATTGATTGGATCTCCTACAAAATTAAATAGTGAAAAGGAAACGAAGGCAACGACAAGCATCACCATAGCAGATTGTATCAGACGCTTAAAAAAATACTTAATCAATTTATGAAAATTTTACTTACAAGCCCTTTTATTAAAAAAGGGCTTGTAAAAAATTAATTTATCTTACGTTAGAAAAACGGAATAATGGTTCATTATTCGGTCTTATAGGAACATCTACACTTCTTTTAGATGCCCAAGAAATTACTTGGTGGTGTAAAGGCAGATAAGCAATATTATCTTTTACAATTTTCCAAGCTTTTGCTATTGCAGCATTTCTTTTATCTAAGTCAACTTCACCTTCCATTACTCTAATTGCAGCATCAACTTCAGAATCACTAAAGTTAACTTTGTTCCAGCTTGCACCAGATTCGTATAAGTAATGAAACACATAGTGACTGTCTAAAGTAGGAACACCCCAACCTAGCATATAAAAGTCGCCTTGGTTGTCCTTAAGTTCCTTGAAATGTTTGCTTTTAGTTTGAGCAAATAAACTTACATTAACACCGATTTTTCCTAGCATTCCAACAACAGCTGTACAAATTGCTTCATCATTTACATATCTGTCATTAGGACATCTTAGTTCAACATCGAAACCATCAGGATAACCTGCATCTGCTAATAACTGTTTTGCAGCATCAACATCATAAGGTAATCTTTCATCAAGTTCTTTAGTGTATCCTGTAACTCCTGGGAAAGTAATTATTCCAGCTGGTTCACTCAAGCCTCTCATAACTTTTTCCTTAATAGCCTCTATATCAATTGCTTGAAAAAGAGCCTGTCTAACCTCTTTTTTCTTAAAAGGGTTATCACCAGTATTACCAGTTCTAAGTTGGTCAGCAGCTTGATCCATTCCTAAAAAGATTGTACGCATCTGTGGTGTG
>CACJXT010000031.1 GCA_902597425.1 uncultured Pelagibacteraceae bacterium
AATTACTTATAAACAATTACATAAAGAAGTTTCCAAAACTGCAAATGGATTAAAAGAAATTGGAATTAAAAAGGGTGATCGTGTTACAATTTATTTAACGATGATACCTGAGTTAGCAATTACTATGCTTGCTTGCGCAAGAATTGGTGCTATTCATTCAATTATTTTTGGTGGTTTTTCTCCAGATTCAATTGCTGGGAGAATTGATGATTGTGAATCTGATTATGTAATTACAGCTGATGAAGGTGTAAGAGGCGGAAAAATAATTCATTTAAAAGATATAGTTGACGAAGCGCTTACAAAGTGTCGTGATATAAAAAAATGCATTGTCGTTAAAAGAACAGGAAATTATATAAATTGGGATAACAAAAGAGATATTTGGTACGAGGATATGATTAGAAATGTATCAAATAATTGTGAACCTGAAGAGATGAATGCGGAAGACCCATTATTTATACTCTATACATCAGGATCAACCGGAAAACCAAAAGGAGTTCTTCATACTACAGGTGGTTATATGGTTTATGCTTCTATGACTCACCAATATATTTTTAACTATAAACCAAAAGATATTTACTGGTGTACTGCTGATATTGGTTGGATTACCGGACATAGTTATATAATTTATGGACCTCTTGCTAATGGTGCAACAACCATAATGTTTGAAGGTATACCAACTTATCCAGATACTTCTAGGTGGTGGCAAATAGTTGATAAATATAAAGTAAATATTTTTTATACAGCTCCAACAGCAATTAGAGCATTAATGAGGGAAGGTGATAAACCTGTCAAAAAAACTTCAAGAAAATCTTTAAAATTATTAGGAACTGTTGGTGAACCAATAAATCCAGAAGCTTGGATGTGGTATTACAAAACAGTTGGAGATTCAAAATGTCCAATTGTTGATACTTGGTGGCAAACAGAAACTGGTGGAATATTAATAAGCCCTCAAACTGGTGCTATTAATTTAAAACCAGGTTCAGCTACAAAGCCATTTTATGGTATTAAACCTGTTATTGTTGACAAAAAAGGTCAAACTTTAAAAGGTGAATGTGAAGGAAGACTTTGTATTGCTCAATCTTGGCCAGGACAAATGAGAACGGTCTATGGCGATCATCAAAGGTTCATTGACACTTATTTTTCTCAATTTGATGGGAAGTATTTTACAGGTGATGGATGTAGAAGGGATAAGGATGGATATTATTGGATAACTGGACGAGTTGATGATGTTATTATTGTATCTGGACATAACTTAGGTACAGCTGAAATAGAAAGTGCGTTTGTTGCACATCCAAAAGTAGCTGAAGCAGCTGTAGTAGGCTATCCACATGATATTAAAGGTAATGGATTATACTGTTATGTAACTTTAAATGCTGGAGAAAAAGAAAATCGTGATCTAGAAAGAGAACTTAAACTTTGGGTTAGAAAACAAATTGGCCCAATTGCAACTCCAGATCTTTTGCATTTTACTCCTGGACTTCCAAAAACTAGGTCTGGTAAGATAATGAGAAGAATTCTTAGAAAGATTGCCGCTAACGAACATAATCAATTAGGTGATACAACAACATTAGCAGATCCAGGAGTTGTTGAAAGTTTAGTTAATAATAGAAAAAATATTTAAAAATTTATTAATTTAATAAATTCTTTTTTAATATTATCCCATTTAAGAATCATAGAATTTAAAACTATTTTTTTATCCAAAGATTTTAATTCTTCGGCAACAGGAGACCATTCATATAGAGCTAAGGCACTTTTATTGAAGGGTAAATTTAAATAATATTTTCTCCAATCGATTTTTTCTAACCTTTCATTAAATTTTTTTTTTGAACTTTCTATAATATCATTTGGCATTTCATTATTAGTTTCTTCATTCAATATCTCCTCATAAATATCTTTTGCAACTAATGTTTGGTCAAAGTTAGAATTATTTTTTAAATATGATAAACAATAAAAAGTAAGATCTTGTAAAGCTACAGCAAATATATTCCATTTAGCTTTATTTATTGATCCTAGAAAAATTTCATCATCAAACATCAAAACATACTTAGCTCCCATTCTAGTTTTTAAATAACCATACAAAGTTTCTTGCGAAACCCATGCTGACTTTCTTTGGATAAAATCTTTTAATTCAGAAATATTAGTAATTTTCTTTTTAGGTTTTAAGAAATTAAACATTGGAAAAATGTATTCCTTCAAATGCTCAAGTTTTAGGTCTCTAAGTTTAACTTTATATTTTATAGCCATTAAGGTGAATATTTTAATCATTATATGCAAAAAAGCCCACTCATATTGCAATATTTAGGGGTTCCATTATGTGCTTAAATATGCATGAATCCGCTTTTTTAACCTATAGGGAGGGAAAAAATGTCAAACAGAGCAAAACACTGGGAAAAAACTAAAGGACAGATGATCGTTACTCTGCTTCTTTGGTTCTTTTTTGGTTATGTCATCTTTATGTTTGGTGAAAGTATAAATTCTGCCAGTTTTCTTGGGTACCCTTTAGCATACTATATGTGTGCACAAGGATCTTTACTTGCATTTGTTGTAATTCTTTTTTGGTCAGCAAATAAGCAAGAGAAGATAGATGAAGAATTTGGCTTTAACACCGGGGAGGATGATTAATGTTTAAAGGAAAATTTATCGACAACTTACCTAAAATTTATGGAACATACACGGGTGGGTTCTTAATATTCATCATTTTGATGGCTATCGCAGAACAAGCCGGTATGACCAAAGAAACAATAGGTATTTTGTTTGTAGCTTTTACAGTTGGTATCTACGCATTTATTGGGTGGTTATCTAGAACTGTTCAAGTAGATGCTTACTATGTTGCTGGACGAACAGTTCCAACAGTCTTTAATGGTATGGCGACTGCGGCTGACTGGATGTCAGGTGCGTCTTTCGTAGCAATGGCTGGGGGAATTTACTTTGGTGGTTATACATATATGGCATTCTTAGTCGGTTGGACTGGGGGTTACATATTAGTATCTTCACTACTTGCACCATATTTACGTAAATTTGGTTGCTATACTGTGCCGGACTTTATTGGAACAAGATATGGTGGAAATCTAGCTAGATTCTGCGCTGTAGTTGTTTTAACTTTAGCTTCTTTCACATATGTAACAGCACAAATTAATGCAACAGGAACTATTGCTGCTAGAGCACTTCAGATACCTTTTGAATTAGGTGTTTGGGTTGGATTAGTGAGTATTTTGTTATGTTCAATGTTAGGTGGTATGAGAGCAGTTACCTGGACACAAGTTGCTCAATACATCGTGTTGATCACAGCATACTTAATTCCAGTTTTCTGGATAAGTACCAGAGGTGGCTACGGTTTCTTTCCACATTTAATGTTAGGAGAAGAAGTTGCAAGATTAGGTGAACTAGAAGCACAATTTGGTTTAGTTAAAAACGCTGCGGCAGATATTAAAGCTGCTGGTGTGCCAGGTGGTTTGAAATCTATTTCTTTACCACACGCGGGTGTACCTGAAGGTGGAATGGCTGCATGGAAATTTATTTCTTTGGCTCTTTGTATGATGGTAGGAACAGCTTCTTTACCACATATCTTAATGAGATATTTCACAACGCCTAGCGTAAAAGCAGCAAGAAAATCAGTAGCATGGTCGCTATTCTTTATCTTCTTGCTTTACTCTTCAGCGCCAATGTTAGCAACGTTATCTAAATTATCATTAATGGATCCTACTTTGCCAACTGGTATTATTGGAAAAGAAATATCAGCAGTTATGGCAATTGATTGGGTTTCTGCATGGACTGCACAAAAACAAGCTTTCATAGCTGACTTTAATGGAGACGGAATTCTTCAGTTAAATGAATGGTTCATGAGAGGTGATGTTGTCGTACTATCAACACCTGAAGTAGCTGGATTACCTTATGTAATTTCGGGATTAGTTGCTGCAGGAGGTATGGCTGCTGCTATGTCAACTGCTGATGGTCTTGTTCTTGCAATCGCTAATGCTTTATCACATGACATCTATTTCAAGATGGTTGATCCTAAAGCAGATGTAAGAAAAAGATTAATAGTAGCTCGTGTACTTTTAGTTATAATCGGTGCAGCTGGAGCTTATATTGCATCAATGAGGATTACTAGTATTCTTGGTGCAGTTGCTTGGGCTTTCGACTTTGCAATGTCAGGATTGTTCTTCCCACTTGTACTTGGTGTATGGTGGAAGAGAGCAACTAGACAAGGAGCAATTGCCGGTATGATTGCAGGTCTTGGGTCAGGAACAGCTTATCTAATCTATGTATACCCTAAATTTATGGGTAACCCTGCATGGCTAGGTATTGACCACTTACGTTTCGGTATTATCGGAGCTAGCGTATGTTTAGTTGTGATGGTTGTTGTTAGTTTAATGACACCTGAACCTGATAGTGCTACACAGAAGATGGTAGACGAACTTCGAGTACCAAGTGGTAAAACTATTCTTGGTAAACAACACTAAATAACTTTTTTTAAAGGGGCGATTTTTTCGCCCCTTTAACTCTTTTTTTCAAAAAAATGGATATACCTTTATACGTCTATGTAATTGATTACCTACTGGGTGTAGTAATGTACACACTAATCGGCAGATCAGCCATGAATATCTTTCAAAAAGAAGATTCAGAATTTTTCTTTATGAAAGTATTTGTAAAGTTAACTAACCCGATTTTAAATTTTTTTAAATTTTTAACTCCAAGTTTTCTTGTTAGAGCTATTGTTCCACTCTATATTGCTTGGTTTATTTTTATGATTAGATTTTATTTAATGCCTATTTTGCTGGGATATGGTGAAATGGGAATGCTTTCTTTTCCACTAGATAGCGAAATTTCAAGACTATTGTACAATCTTTTTGGTAAATAATAATTTTATTTTTATTTAAAATTGATACTACTAATCTAGTAATCAATGAAAAAAATACAAATTTCCCCTTCTATTTTATCTGCAAATTTTAGCCAATTGGGCAACGAAATTAAAAGATTGGAAGATAGTGGGGCTGATATGATCCATATTGATGTAATGGATGGACATTTTGTTCCAAACTTAACCATTGGTCCTCCAGTAATTAAAGCCTTGAGAAATTATACAAAATTACCTTTTGATGTTCACTTGATGATTGCGCCAGTTCATAAATGTATTAAAGATTATGCAAATGCAGGAGCTGATATTATAACTATTCATCCAGAAGCAACTGACAATTTGGTTGATTCAATAAATCATATTAGAGAATTAAAAAAAAAGATTGGCATTTCATTAAATCCTAACACACAGATAAGTATAATATCTCATTTATTAGATCAAATTGATTTAGTGCTAATAATGAGTGTATTTCCAGGATTTGGAGGTCAAAAATTTATACCAAATGCTTTAAATAAAATAAAAGAATTGAAAAAAATAAAAGATAAAAAAAATTTAAGTTTTGATATCGAAGTTGATGGTGGAATTAATTTTGATAATAGTAAACTGGTAATTGAGGCTGGCGCAAATATTCTTGTATCAGGTACAACAATTTTCAAAAACAACAAAGGTGATATAAAAAAAAATATTGATACTTTAAAGTCAAGCTAAAGAATAATGATTTTTAAAAATTCATTAAATTATTTAAATCAATTTTTTTTTTTCTTTTCAAACAAAATAAGAAATTTTTATTTAAATTCAAATATTTATAATAAAAAAATTTCTAAAATCAGTGATAAAAATTTAGAATATAAACCAAGTCCAAGTTTAATGGATTGTTTAATTAAATATGAAAAAAATAAAAACAAAATAGAAGATTTTTCTTTAAACTCAATTTGGGAAGACAAAAATATAAAAGAAAAAGATTATAAAAAGTTGCATAGTTTTTTTTGGTTATTCACTTTAGATTTAAAATCTTCTAAGAAATCCACTCAATCGATTATTCTTAATTGGATAGGATCTAATAATAATTATAATTCTAAAAATTGGAATATTGATATTCTTTCAAAGAGAGTTATTGCATGGATTTCAAATTCAAAATTAACTTATGAAGATAGCAATCAAGACTATAGGGAAAAATTTAATGGAATTATTCAAAAACAAATTAATCATTTAATAAATGAAATAGAAAGATCTGAATGGGTAGATGATAAAATGATAGGATGTGCAGCCATAATTTTAACAGGTCTTTCCTATCAAGATAAAATACGATATTTAAATTTTGGATTAAATTTACTCGAAAAAATAGTCAAATTTTCATTTGATAATGAAGGATTCCCTAAGTCAAGAAATATAAGGCAGCTTAATTTTTTTCTAAAATATTTTGTATTAATTAGAGAATGGTTAAAAGAATCTCAAAATGATATCCCGGAATATATTAATGAAAACATATATTATTTAGGACAAGCTTATTCATTAATTTGGCAAAATGTTAAACAAAATATTCTTTTCAATGGAAATTATGAAAATGATAATACTGATTTCGATAATTATCTAAAAAGACTTGGATATAAATTTAAAAATGAAAATTTTGAAGTGGGAGGTTATGCAATTTTAAAAAATAAAAAAACAATACTTGTAATGGATATTGGTTCTAGTCCTGAAAAAAAATTTTCTAAAGATTATCAGTCAGGCGCTTTATCTTTTGAAATAACATCTGGAGAAAAGAAACTAATTTGTAATTCTGGATATTTTAAAAACTTTAAACACCAGCTTAATGATATATCAAAATCAACAGCTGCTCAAAGTACTTTGGTTATTGATAATCAATCTTCTTGTAAATTAAGAAAACAAGAAAACGGATACTCACTCATAGAACGTAGATTAAAAATAATTAGAAAATCGATTATTTTTGAAAAAAATTACTGGAGTATAGGATCTGCACATGACGGTTATGTTAAGCAATTTGGAATTATTCATGATAGACAAATCGAATTTTTTCCAGAAAACAACAAATTTATTGGATATGATAAATTAATAAAAAAAAAAAATTTTAAAAGTTCAAACTTTGAAATTCGTTTTCATTTAGAACCAAATATAAAAATAATGAAAACTCAAGACAGTAAATCAATTTTTATAGGACTTAATAATGAGGGTTGGAAATTTACATGTGCTAATCACAAATTTGATATAGAAACAGGTTTATATTTTGGCAAAAATAATTCTTATAATGAAAATCAAAATATATGTATTTCTGGAATGACACAAAATGAAAATCAGATTATAAAATGGGAACTGGTTAAAATATCATGAAAAAGATAAAAAAAGCACTAATTTCAATATCAGACAAAAAAAATTTAAAATCTCTTTTAAATACTTTGTCAAAACATAAAATAAAATTGATTAGTTCCGGAGGAACATACAAAGAAATAAAAAAATTAAAATTCAAATGTGTTGAGATTTCAAAATTTACTGGTTCACCAGAAATTTTAGATGGAAGAGTAAAAACACTACATCCTAAAATATACGCTGGTATCTTGAATAAAAGAAAAAATAAATTTCACCAAAAACAACTATCCAAAAATAATTTTGAAAGTATAGATTTAGTGATTGTAAATTTTTATCCTTTTGAAAAAACATTAAATGATAATAAAAATCACAATAAAATTATTGAAAATATAGACGTTGGTGGTCCATCAATGGTTAGAGCTGCAGCAAAAAACTATAATGATGTAACAGTAATAACTTCTTCAAATCAATATGATGAATTAATTAAAGAACTTAATTCAAATAATGGATTTACATCATTAACATTTAGACAAAAAATGTCCGAAGAAGCTTTTTCTGAAACTGCTTATTATGATGCTTTAATTTCTAACTACTTTAATAAATTTTTAAATAATTCTTTTCCGAAAAAGAAAGTTTTTTTTAGTAATTTAATTGAAAAATTAAGATATGGAGAAAATCCTCATCAGAAAGCTGCTATTTATTCAAAAAATAAAAAACTAAATATTAAACAAATTCATGGAAAAAAATTAAGCTATAATAACTATAACGATATCTTTTATGCATTAATGATCTCAAAATCCTTACCAAAAAACACCGGTACAGTAATTGTTAAACATGCAAATCCTTGTGGTGTATCAATCCATAAAAAGCATCAAAAAAGTTATAAACTTGCATTAGCCTGCGATCCAATAAGTGCTTTTGGTGGTGTTGTCTCATGCAATTTTAAAATTAATAAAAATTTAGCATTAGATTTAAATAAAATTTTTTTAGAAGTAGTGATTGCCAATGGTTTTGAAAAGGAAGCGTTTAAAATTCTTAAAAAAAAGAGAAATTTAAGAATTATTAATGCTAAAAATTTAACTCTAAAAAATGTTAATAGTTTTGTTTCCAATTTTAATTCTATTTTAATACAATCGCCAGATTTTAGCCCATTTTCTAAAAAAAATTTCAAAATTGTTTCTAAAAAAAAACCATCTCCAACGATATATAAAAATTTAATTTTTGCTTTCAATATATGTCGATTTGTTAAATCTAATGCAATTGTAATTGCAAATAATCAAGTTACTCTTGGTATTGGATCTGGCCAACCGAGTAGACTAGATAGCTGTAAAATGGCAATTGAAAAAATGAATCAATTTCAAAAATCAAATGATAGTAAAATTGTGGCAGCATCTGACGCTTTTTTTCCATTTGTCGATGGAATAGAAAAATTAGTACAAGCAGGTGTTTCAGCCATAATACAACCCTCCGGCTCGATCAGAGATAAAGAAATTATAAAATTTGCTAATCAAACAGGAACAATTTTAGTTTTTTCAAAAACTAGACATTTTAAGCATTAATAATTCTATCTATTTTTGCTGCTAAAATAAAATCATTTTCAGACAAACCTTCAATAGCATGTGTTGTGATAGATATTTTTGCATAACCCCAACCAAATAAAATATCTGGATGATGTCCTTCTTGTTCAGAAATTTCACCTACTTTATTAACAAATTTTTGACTTTCTAAAAAATTTTTAAATTTAAAATTTTTTTCTAAAAAATATATTTTTTTTTCATTTGGCTTTACATTCCAGCCATCAACTTTTTTCTGATATTTATGTATTTCTTGAAGATTCATGGCAACAACACCACCTTCACAAGGTACACATTTTTTATCTAAAAGATCACTCATTTTCTTGGAGCGGGCAAAGGGGGTCGAACCCTCGACCTTCTCGTTGGCAACGAGACGCTCTACCACTGAGCTATGCCCGCATTTTAAAAACAATTATAGAACAACGATTTTTTTTAGGCAAGAAATATTAAAAATTTAATTTTTGAACAAAAAAATTTTAAAATGTATAATTGCTTTAGGCAATATAAAATTTTCAATTTAGTGACAATAAAATCAAATTTTGTTATGCTTTGGTGATGGATAAATCTTTTAATCTTCCAGACAAAATTCCTGTATTTCCTTTATCAAATTTTATTATATTTCCTAATATGACAGTACCATTAAATATTTTTGAACCCAGATATATTCAAATGATTGATGATTGCATGAAGGTAAATCGAATAATTGGAATAATTCAACCTAAAAAATCTGAACAAAAAATTCCTGATTTATATAAAATAGGATGTGTAGGAAAAATTACTAGTTTTGATGAAACAGAAGACGGAAGATATCTAATTGTTTTAAATGGGATTAGCCGTTTTAAAATAATAGAAGAAGTTAAAACAGATAAACTTTATAGACTATGTAATGTAAGTTATAAAGAATTTAATAATGACCTAAATAATAATCATGAAAAATTACAACCTTCAGATCTTGATCTTATTTTTAAAAATTTAAAAACTCTTTTTCATAAGAAAGGATATATAATCAATTGGAAAGAGCTAAAAAAACAAAGTTTAAATCAAACAATTAATGCACTTTCAATGGCATCGCCATTTTCTCTAGAAGAAAAACAAGTTTTGCTAGAAAGCCAAAATTTAAACTTACGAAAATCTAAATTGGAAGAAATATTAAAAACCTATTCAGTTGATAATTTTAGTAATACTACTATTCAATAATTTTTTAAATTACTAATCCTTGGTCAGCATACTTAGATATAAGTTTATTTAAAAATTTATTGTCTCCTATAAATTTTAATAAATTTTTTGAATAAATATTTTTGTACTTATTATCAAACTCAAAAAATTCATGAATAAAATCAATACCAGAAGAAAAAATAAAATTTAAATGTTTAGTTTTATTTTCAAATTCTGAATAAACTGAATGATCTAATGGCAAACCTAAATCTAATCTATCTTGAATAATTTTAGAAAAAATCTTTATATCTCTTAATATCATATTAAAACCTTGTCCTGCAAGTGGATGAATTTTATGAAGACTATTTCCAAAAGCCATTAAATTTTTATGATAATAATTTCTTGGTGAAGAAAAATTTAATTCAAATTTTTCTAATTTACCAAAACTATTTATATTATAATTTTTATTGTATAGTCTAATTAAATTTTTAATTTCATTTTTATTTAAAATTTCTTTCCTATTAATTATTGAAAAAACTACTGAAGTTTCATAAACAGAAATTGGTAAAAAAGCAATTGGCCCTAT
>CACJXT010000032.1 GCA_902597425.1 uncultured Pelagibacteraceae bacterium
TATTTAATGATGAGTATATTACTGACGTTCCATCCTATGAATTGTTTTCAAAAGGTTTGCTTAGAACTTTTCAAATTGCACACGAATTTACACATTTAACTGTACTTGAAAATTTAATGATGGTTCCTGGAAACCAATTAGGAGAAAATCTAGTAAATGCTTTATTAAAACCAGGATTAGTAAAAAAAGAAGAAGAACAAGTCAAACAAAAAGCTTATGAAGTAATAGAATTTTTAAACCTTAAACATCTTGCAAATGAATTAGCTGGAAATCTTTCAGGTGGGCAAAAAAAACTTTTAGAACTTGGAAGAACCATGATGGTAGATGCAAAATTAGTTTTATTAGATGAAGTAGGTGCTGGAGTTAACAGAACATTATTGAAAGATATTGGAACTTCAATTCAAAGATTAAATAAAGAAAAAGGTTATACGTTTTGCATGATAGAGCACGACATGGATTTTATCAGTCGTTTATGTGATCCAGTGATTGTAATGGCCGAAGGTTCAGTTTTGTTTGAAGGAACTTCAGACGAAGTAAAAAAAAATGAAAAAGTAATTGAAAGCTATTTAGGCAGACGCTCAATAACAGAAAAAGGAAATAGTTAATGGCATTTTTTGAAGGAAAAAAAATGACAGGCGGATATGGAGGTCCAGATATCATAACTACCTGTACAGTTAATGTTAACAGAGGAGAGATCGTTGCTATCTTAGGCCCCAATGGAGCTGGAAAATCAACTGCCATGAAGGCAATGCTTGGCCTAATTAATTTAAAATCTGGGTCAGTTATAATTGACGGCAAGGATATTTCCAATTTATCTCCTCAAGATAGAGTTAAACAAGGTATTTCTTTTGTTCCTCAAACTAGAAATGTCTTTACTGGATTAAGCGTCAAAGAAAACTTAGAGATGGGTGCTTTTTTAAGAAAAGATGATTTAAAAAAAGTTATTGAAGAAATTTATGAATTGTTTCCAATTTTAAGTGAAAAACAATCTCAATTGGTAGGAGAATTATCTGGAGGTCAAAGACAACAAGTAGCTTTAGGAAGAGCTTTAATGATTAAGCCGTCAGTTTTAATGCTCGATGAGCCAACTGCAGGAGTTTCTCCAATAGTAATGGATGAATTGTTCGATCACATTTTAAAAGTCAAGCAAACCAACGTAGCCATAATAATGGTTGAACAAAACGCAAAACAAGCACTAAGCATTTCTGATCGTGGATATGTTTTGGTGACAGGAGAAAATAAATTTTCTGGAACTGGAAATGAATTATTAAATGATCCAGAAGTAAGAAGATCGTTTTTAGGAGCCTAATATGGATTTTGTAAATGCAATAATACTTTTGTTAAATTATATATTTGTTCCAGCACTTGCTTATGGATCACAGTTGGCACTTGGAGCAATTTTTGTAACTTTAATTTATGGAATTTTGAGATTTGCAAATTTTGCAACAGGAGACATGATGTCTTTTGGTACCATGGTTGCAATTTTGTTTACTTGGTATTTTCAATCACTAGGAATAAATTTGGGAGTATTGCCGACAGCATTACTTGCTATTCCATTTGCTATTCTCTTTATGATTTTTTATATGCTGACAATAGATAAATTTGTTTTCAGTTATTACCGAATGAAAAAAAGTCCTCCAGTAATGCTTGCTATGGTTAGCATTGGTGTAATGTTTGTAACCCAGGCAGTTGTTAGAATAATTATAGGACCTTTTGACAGGAGATTTTTTGATGGAGAAAGATTTATTTTGAAAGCTAATGAATTTAAAGAAATGACCGGATTAAATGAAGGATTAACTATTAAATCTACACAAGTATTAACAATAATTATTACGATAATTGTTGTTTCAATTTTATTTTGGTTTTTAAACCAAACAAAAACTGGAAAAAGTATGCGTGCTTATTCTGATAATGAAGATTTAGCTTTGTTATCGGGAATTGATCCAAAAAGAGTAGTAATGATTACCTGGATGATAGCTGGGATTTTAGCAACTATTGGAGGAGTTTTATATGGTTTAGATAAAAGTTTTAAACCATTTACTTATTTTAATAATATGTTGCCAATATTTGCTGCTGCAATTGTTGGAGGTATTGGAAATCCTTTTGGTGCATTTTTAGGAGGCTATGTAATTGCTTTTTCTGAAATATTTCTAACTTACGCTTACAAAAAATTCTTTATGTACATTCTTCCAGAAAGTATGGAGCCAGATTCATTGATACAATTATTGTCAACAGATTATAAATTTGCTGTTTCTTTTTCAATTTTAGTGATTGTTTTATTATTTAGACCTTCGGGTATTTTTAAAGGAAAAGTTTTATGAAACAGTACGCAAATGTAATAACTGCTTATATAATAATGATATTTCTTATCATTATGGTAGGCATTTTTCAGTCGTGGGCTATAGCACTGGCTATTCTAAATTTTTGCTTAATTTCTGCAGTAATGACTATGGGCGCAAATATTCAATGGGGATATGCGGGTTTAATAAATTTTGGAATTATGGGTTATACTGCACTTGGTGGTTTAGCAGCTGTTTTAATATCAGTACCACCAGTTAGAGAAGCTTGGCAAGTAGGTGGTCTAAGCATGTTACTTTGCCTCGTTATTATTGTCTTAATTGTTTTTAGTGTACGTTATGTTTTAAAAAATTTCCAAAAATCAAAAAGAAAAAATATTTATATAGCATCAATTATTATTGCTGGTTTAATTATTTTAAGAATAGTATCTGGCCCAGCAATTCATTCAATTGAAGCGATCGAACCTGCTAAAACTGGATTTTTAGGTGGTTTAGGTTTACCGATTATATTTTCTTGGATTGCAGGAGCTTTTTTTGCTGGTGGTCTAGCATATATTATTGGGAAAATTGCTCTTGGTCTTAGAGCAGATTATTTAGCAATAGCAACTTTATTGATTTCTGAAATTGTAATATCCGTTATTAAACATGAAGATTGGTTAGCAAGAGGAGTTAAAAATGTGATTGGGTTAAAAAGACCTGTTCCATATGAAGTTAATCTTCAAAGCGAACAATGGTTTATTGATTTGGTTGCAAAATGGAACAGTGGAAAATTAAATTTAATTTCTGGAGCAGAAGAAAAACAAGCTGCTCTTTCTCAGTTTGTAATTGAAGGATCATCAGTCTTTGTAAAACTATGTTACTCAGGACTTTTTATAATTGTTGTAGCAATTTTATTGATTGTTACTCAAAAAGCACTTTATTCACCCTGGGGAAGAATGATGAGAGCAATAAGAGATAATGAAGAAGCTGCAAATGCAATGGGAAAAAATGTTGTTAAACAACATTTGTTAATTTTTATTTTAGGTTCCGCAATAGTTGGGATTGCTGGAGCAATGATGGTTACACATGATGGATTATTTACACCAGGAAGCTATCGACCCATGAGATATACTTTTTTAATATGGGTTATGGTAATTATTGGTGGAAGTGGAAATAATTTTGGAGCAGTTTTAGGAGGATTTGCAGTTTGGTTTTTATGGATAGAAGCTGCACCTATAGCTTTATTTTTAATCAATTTATTCACTTCTGGTCTTGCTGATACCAATGCTTTTAAACTTCATTTAATAGAAAGCGTTCCATATTTTAGATTTTTAATGATGGGTATAGGCTTATTATTAATCATGAGGTATAGACCTAAAGGTATACTCCCAGAAAAAATTAATATAAAATAGGCTTTTAATAAATGTATTATATTTTAATAGGCATAGCATTAGGCCTTATTTTTTATCTTTCAGATAAGTATATTTTTTAAATTAAATTAATAATAGTATAGTTTAATTATGGATTTTAATCATTTTTTAACGAGTTATATGCCTGATTCATCAATTGGGTCAAAAGTTCATTTTCAAAATATGATTGATCAAGCAGTTTTGGCAGAAAAACTTGGTTACAAAACAGTTTCAATTCCCGAACATCATTTAGTAAATCTTTTAATGATGCCTTCTCCTTTGCAAATGGCGGTCAAGATTGCAACTTTGACAAAAGATATTAAAATTACAACTGGAGTTGCAGTTCTTCCTTTACACGATATGAGAACTTACGCAGGTGAAGTTGCGACTGCAGATATTTTAACAGAAGGCAGATTAATTCTTGGAGTAGGTCGTGGAGCTTTTGCATGGGAAATGAAAAGATTAGGAACTCCAAAAGATATATCTAGAGAAAAATTTATAGAGTCTTTAGAAGTTCTTCAGTTATTATTAAAAGAAGAAGAAGTTTCATATAAAGGTAAATATTATAACTTTGATCCAATCACAATAATGCCAAGACCCATAAGCAATCCATTACCAATTATGATTGCTGCAATGGATCTTAATAGTATTAAAAATGCAGCTTCAAGAGGTTTCCATGTGCAATCAACTGTTTTATCTGGAACCAAAGAATTATTAAAACAAAGAGTAAACGCTTTTAAAGAAGGTTGTGCTAAATTAGGTGAAGAAGGAAAATTATTAAAACTTTCTATGCAAAGAATGGCTTTTGCTGCAAAAGATTCAAGAGACGCAAAAGAAAAAAATAAATTAGCATATGGATACTATAAACGCTTCGATAATATGTTTACTGGTCCAGGAAAAGTTAAAAAAGGCGAAATAGAACCATTGCCCAGAAAACAAAGCTTAGAAGAAATGACAGAAAATTTATTAATATGTCCAACAAATGAAATGATTGATAAATTAAGCATTTATGCAGAAGCAGGAGTTGATGAAATAATTGTGAGTGCTGGCTTCGGACAGAGTCAAAATGAAATGATTGAGTCAATGCATCGTATAAGCGAAGAAGTAATACCTTATTTTAAAAAATTTAATACTCAAGTAGCATAGTCAATGACAATTTCTGCAGTTGATTGTCATTATTCAATAAGTGGATCTGGACCAGCTTTATTTTTAACTCATGGAATAGGTGCAGCACAGGATGTTTGGAGATTTATGCTTCCAAAACTATCAAAACATTTTACTGTAATAACTTATGATCTTCGCGGTCATGGCAAATCTCCAGTAACTCATAAAAATTTTACTTTAGACGAACTAGTTCTTGATCTTGAAAGGATTAGAGAAAAAACAAAATTTGAAAAAGCACACTTTGCAGGACATTCTTTAGGAGGCATGATAGCACCTGCTTATGCTTTAAAATTTCCCAAACACACAATTTCAGTAGGTTTATTATCTACTGTAGCTGGAAGATCTGAAGAGGATTCTAAAAAAGTATGGAATGTAATTCACGAAATGAAAAAAAATGGAATAGAGAAAACACTACAAACTTTAACCAACAGGTGGTTTACTGATGAATTTATTAAAAACAATCTCGATTTAGTTGAAAGAAGATTAAAACAAGTTGTAGACACTGATCCCGAAGTCTTTCTTAATGTTTTTAAAATATATGCAAAAACGGAAATGATATCATGGCTGAAGAATATTTCTAAACCATGTTTGCTTTTGACAGGTGAGCATGATGGAGGTTGTAGTCCAAAGCATAATGAAATTATGGCTAATGAAATAAAAGATTCTAAATTAGTAATTTTACCAAAATACAAACATTCTTTTTTAATTGAGGCACCAAACGAAGTAGCAGAAAGTTTAATTGAGTTTATTAATGAATAAAAATCTTATTGTACTTACACTTAGTCAAATTTTTAGTTTTACTGCAGCTCCAGTAACTGTATTTTTAAGTGGAATTATTGGTTCTCAAATCAGCCCTTTAAAATCACTCTCTACCTTGCCAATGTCGATATCAGTAGTTGGTATAGCAATAGGTGCGGTCCTTGCAACCAAAGTCATGAGTTTGATAGGTAGAAAGGCAGGTTTTATTGCTGCGTCTATAGGAAATTTTTTAGTTTCTATACTAGCAGCTTATTCGATAATGGATCAAAACTTTATTTTATTTTGTTTTGCAAATTTTTTTCTTGGAGTTGGCATGGCATTTACGCACCAATATCGTTTTGCTGCAGCAGAGAGTGTTGAAAAAAATAAAGTACCAAGAGCAATTTCAATAATTTTATTAGGTGGAATTGTTTCAGCATTTTTAGGACCAAGTCTAGCAAACTATTCAAAAGATATTGTTAGTGAACATTTGTATGTCGGATCTTATTTGTCACTTGGTATTTTAACTATTATACCAACGATTTTCTTTTTGTTTTATAAAAATACATCAAAATTAGAGACTAATATAAAATATTCAGGACGAAGTTATTTGGAATTAATTTCACAACCTAGATTTTTACAGGCACTTATAGCATCAGCTTTTGGATATGCAATAATGACATTTTTGATGACAGCAACTCCATTAAGTATGCATGTAATGGAAAAAATGAGTCTAAGTAAAACAGGTTTGGTTATACAGTTTCATGTCGTAGCAATGTTTTTACCATCTTTGATAACTGGAAATTTAATTAAAAAATTTGGTCATAGCAATATAATGTATGCAGGAGTGTTTCTTTATAGCATAACTATAATAGCAAGCACGTTTGAGCAAACTTATTATAATTATATGTTTGCATTAATTTTTCTAGGTTTAGGTTGGAATTTTTTATTTATATCTGGCACTAGTTTACTAGTTTTAACTTATAAAGAAGAAGAAAAATTTAAAGCACAGGGACTAAATGACTTTATTGTATATTCTGTTCACGCTATGGGTAGTCTATCAGCTGGAATGTTAATTGTACTTACCAACTGGAAAATAATGAATTTAATATGTATACCATTTCTAATATTAATTATTTTATCTACTTTGCGAGCAGACATATTAAGTAAAAAATGAGTTTTCTTGTACTTGGTTTTTTTACAGGTTTAAGTTTAATATTTGCGATTGGTGCACAGAATATATTTGTTATTGAACAAGGTCTTAAAAAACAATTTGTCTTTATAGTATGTTTAATCTGTGCAATTTCTGATTTTTTACTGATTTTTTTAGGAATTTTTTTATTTCATTACTTTGATAGTTTTTTTACGCCCTTAATTGAGCTTATACTCAATATTCTTCTTTTATTATTCTTATTAAATTTTATATGGGGAAAAATAAAGGAAAATAAAAAAGAAATAAAAATAGATCAAAGTAATATTAGAACATCATTTTTTAAGACAATTTATAAGACATTAGCGTTTACTTATTTAAATCCACATGTTTATTCAGATACCGTTTTTTTTCTTGGAAATTTTTCTAAAAATTTTTTAGTTTTACAAAAATATCTATTTGGAATTGGTGCTGCTATATCTTCTTTGATTTTCTTTTTTGCACTAGGCTATTTGTCAAAATATTTATCTAATTATTTAAAGAGCGATAAAATTTGGAAAATAATTAATTTGATAATTATTTTATTTATGTTTTGTTTAGCTTTGTATGTTTTAACCAATATTTTGAAATAAAAAAAACCTCAGCAGTTTTCACCGCTGAGGTTTATAAATTTAGATATTATCTTTGTTTTTTAGTTTTAAATTTTCCACCTTTGACTTCTTTTTCTAAGAAAGAACCAAAAGCTTCTCCAACGTCAGTAAAGCTAACGCCTGTTGCACCTTCATAGTCAACTGCTTTACCTTTCGCTAGTAAATCTAAACCTTTTTTAAGTTCACCTGGATAAATTTTCTTACCAGGACCATTTGCAACTGCCATTACATTTTTAGCAATTGAAGCTCTATCAGCTGAACCGCCAGCTTGCATTGCAAGTACAATTAAAGCTGCAGCATCATAAGACTCTCCAGTATAAGGACCAGAAGAATCAATTCCACCAGCACTTGCTACTTTTGCAAATACACCTGCACCTTTCCCAGTTGAACCTGGCAAAGAACCAAAAGATTTACTTAAGTCTTTTCCAAAAGCATCTACAAGAGATTGTCCAATCATACCATCTGATAAAATAAAAGTATCAAATGCACCAGAGTCTAGTGAACCTTGGATAATTCCTTTACCACCTTGGTCTAGGTAACCAATTACCGCGACTGCATCTCCACCTGCTGCTGCAAGAGTTGATACTTCTGCAGTATAGTCTGCTTTACCATCTTCATGTGCAGCTACTGTAGTTACTTTAATACCATGAGCTTTTACAGCTGCAGCATAAACATCTGCTAAACCTTTTCCATAGTCGTTATTTGTATAAGTTATTGCAACACTTTTGATTTTTCTGTCTTTAGTGATATCAGCTAAAATTTGACCACCTCTTGCATCTGATGGTGCGGTTCTAAAAAAGAATCCATTATCATCCAAATCAGTTAAACCAGGTGATGTAGCTGAAGGTGAAATCATTACAACTCCATTTGGAACTGCAACGTTTGTAGCTATTGCTCCAGTTACGCCAGAACAATCTGCACCCATAATTGCAGCAACACCATCCGCTACTAATGTTTCAGCAGCAGCTTGTGCAGCAGCAGAGTCAACGCATGTTGAGTCACCTTCGACAACTGTTATTGTTTCTCCGCCCAATAACGAACCTGAGTCAGAAGCTTCTTTAAAAGCTAACTTAGCAGAGTCCCTCATTGCTGGAGTTAGAGATTCAATAGGACCAGTAAATCCTAAAATAATTCCCATTTTAATTTCCGCATACGAATATGTTGCAAAAGTAGAAACAAATATAAACGTAGCGATTAATAGTTTTTTCATTTTTCCCTCATTTATTGTTAACAATTTATAATAAATAAATTAAAGCCTATTGGTATAAATTTTCAATAAGTAAATTGCCTTTTTTTTAAAGTAAAAAGACTTAAATTAAGGTTAGAATTTCAGATATTTAACCCATTGTAAAAGGATCATCCATGGGTTTATCAGAAGTGTTATACCATGTAGTTTTTATTCTAGTGTAATCTTTAATAGATTCAATTCCTGCTTCTTTTCCATATCCACTATCCTTCATTCCTCCAAATGGGGCCGAAGGTGAAATCAAACGATAAGTATTTACAAATGTAATTCCAGCTCTAATAGAATTGGAAACTCTCAATCCTCTGTTTATATTTTTTGTATAAACTCCTGAAGATAAGCCATATTGATTATCATTCATTTTATCTATTACTTCCTCTTCGGTATCAAATTTCATTACCGACAAAACAGGTCCAAATAATTCATTTTCAGCTGTAGGCAAATTATGATTTTCACATTCAATTACTGTAGGTGGAAAATAATACCCTTTATTAGACAAGTTGTGTCTTTTGCCTCCACATTTAAGTTTTCCACCTTGATCTAAAGTAAGTTTTATATTTTTTTCAATTATTTCTAGTTGCTTTAAACTACTTAATGGACCCATTTGTGTATTTGGTTCCATTGGAGGACCTAACCTAATTTTATTAGCTCGATTTACAATTTTTTCTAAAAAATTTTCATAAATTTTATTTTGTATATATAATCTTGATCCTGCTATACAGCTCTGACCACTTGCACCAAAAATTCCTGCAGTAATACCATTCAAGGCATTTTCTTGATCAGCATCTTCAAAAACAGCAACAGGACTTTTCCCTCCCAGTTCTAGACTTACTTGAGATAAATTATCTGCAGAATTTCTTATTATATGTCTGGCAGTTTCAGGCCCGCCTGTAAAAGCAACTCTTTCAACTAAATTATGAGATGTTAAAGCTTTTCCACATGGTTCACCAAATCCAGAAACTATATTCACAACCCCTTTTGGAATTCCAGTTTTTTCTATTAATTTTCCAAATTCAAATAATGTTGCGGGTGCTAATTCTGAAGATTTAATTACTATTGTATTTCCCATTGCAAGTGCTGGAGCTAATTTTACTGCTGTTAATAACATTTGAGAGTTCCAAGGAATGATTGCAGCCACTACTCCAATAGGTACTCTAGTAGTGATAACTTGCATATTTTTTTTATCTATAGGTAAAACTGTTCCCTCAACTTTGTCTGCAAGACCAGCATAGTAATCATAATACTCAGCAATATAATTTGCTTGTGTTTTTGTTTCTTTATAAAGTTTTCCAGTATCTACTGTTTCAATTTTTCCAAGATGTTCAGCATTTTCTCTTAACTGGTTAGCAATTGCTTTTAAATATTTTGCTCTTTCTTTCGGAAATAATTTTGGCCATTCTCCATCAAAAGCTTTTTGTGCTGCTGTTACAGCTTTATCAACATCTTTTGCGCTTGCTTCAGGAACTTTTGCCCAAGGCTCGTTGTTTTCAGGGTTAAGAGTTTCAAAGGTTTTTTTACTTTCAGACTCTATCCAAGAGCCATCTACAAACATTTTATATTCTTTAAGCTTCGTCAT
>CACJXT010000033.1 GCA_902597425.1 uncultured Pelagibacteraceae bacterium
TTTTAATATTGTTTTTGTTAGGATTAATAATAATTTCTTTAGGAACATCTACTAATTCATGGGATGCAAGAAGCATATGGCTTTTTAAAGCAAAAGAATTTTTTTATGATCATTCATTAATATCTATTAAAAATAATTATGCAGAATTTAGTCACAATAATTATCCAAGTATAGCTCCGGCATTTTCTGCAGGTTTATCAACCTTAATTGGTTACTGGAACGAAATTTACCCTAAAGCTGGTCTTACATTAATGTTTATACCACCATTGATTATAATAAGTAAATTTTTTGATAATAACTTCTTTTTAATTTCAATTTCAATTATTCTTTTTATAATTGGAAAATTTTTAGTAAATGGCGAAATTGATGGTTTAGTTGCTCTTTATTTTGTTTCATCAGTTATAATTATCTACAATTTAAAAAATTTAAATAATGATATTTTTGATCAATGCTTAATTTTAATTTTTTTCTTAATTATACTTTCGCTTTTAAAAGTCGAAGGAACTGTTTTATTGCTATGTTCTTTTATTGGTTCAATGGTAACTTTTCATAAAAATAAATATTTATGTAAAAGTCTTATTATTTCATTTTTAATTTCGATAATTCCTGTTTTATTATGGAATTATTTTTGTCTTTACAATAATATTGGTAACAATAGTAGCAATAACATTTTTAATATTAGTGATTTTACTAATCGAGTTTTATATTTAAAAAATTATATATTAATATTTGAATATTTGCTTCTGAATGACAAATTTTTATTTGGGTTATTTATATTTTTGCTATCAACAATTTATATTAAAAATAAAGATATATTAATTTATGTAACATCAATAAGTTTAATTTATATTTTATTTCTTTTTACAGTATATCTTTCAACTTCTTTAGATTTAGAATGGCATTTAAACTCTGCTAATAGAATTATAAAACCTATTGCACTATTTTTGTCAATTTTCAGTCTATATAGTATATTTAACAGACAGAAAGAAATATAATTTATGAGTCTAAGTAAAATTAGAACAATTAAGCTAAAGATATCTACTAATCCAAAAGGTGATGTTTTAAAATATTTAACAAGAAAAAATAAATATTTTAAAAAATTTGGTGAAGTTTATTTTACAGAAATAAAAAAAAATAAGATTAAAGGCTGGAATTTACATAAAAAATGTTGGTGTTTACTTGCTGTTCCAGTTGGAAAAGTAAAATTTACTTTTGCAAAAAATATTAATACTAAAAAAAAAACTATCATTATAGGAAGAAAAAACTATTCTATCATTGTTGTGCCACCTCGTATTTGGTTTAATTTTATATCTATCAAAAAGATTTCTTTGGTAGTAAATACTTTAAATAAAGTTCATAATAAAAATGAAACTTTAAAAATTCCAATAAAATAAAATTAATGTTATAAAAATTTTAATATGTATAAAAAACTTTCAGTTTTAATTCCTATATATAATGAAAAAGATACTATTAAGACTTGTGTTGAGTCAGTTTTAAGCGCTGATATAAAGGATTTGGAACTAGAAGTTATTATATCTGATAACAATTCTAATGATGGTACTAAAGAAATATTAAATTCATTTAATGATAAAAGAATAAAAGTACTATTCAGAGAACAAAATAATGGAAAAGGTGCAAATATCAAAAATGCATTAAATGAAGCAACTGGAGATTTGATTTTGTTTCAAGATGGTGATTTAGAGTATTCACCTAATGATTTTAAAGATTTATTAGAACCCTTTTTTATTTACAATGCTGATGTTGTCTATGGGTCTCGGCTTACAAGAGCCAGGGCTACAAATATTATTGGTTTTCCAAATTATATAGCCAATCTAATAGTTACATTTTTAACAAATCTTTTATACAATAAAATTTTTACTGATATAGCCACTGGTTATAAAGTTTTTAAAAAAAACATCATAAAAAATTTAGAAATAACATCTGATGGTTTTGAAATTGAGCCTGAAATTACTGCTAAAATATCAAAAAACAAAAACATAAAAATTTTTGAAGTTCCTATAACAATTAACTCCAGAAAGTACGATGAAGGAAAAAAAGTTAAATGGTGGCATTTTTTCACATATTTATATCACATAGTAAAATGGAGATTCATAAATTGAAAAATTTTTTAAATATTTAATTTTTCAAAAATTATGAAAATTAAAAATTATAGTTTATCTTTTTTTACAGTTGTTTTACTATTAATATTAATAGAAATTTTATTAAGAGTAACGGGATCTAATCCAAGAATCATTCATGATTTTTCATTAAATGAACCAATTACAAATATACCAGATAAAAATTTAGGTTGGTCTACAAAAGTTGGACAACACATATTTAAACCTTGGTCTGAGGATGGAAAAATAACAACACTTACTATAAATCAAGATAAAAGTAGATTTACAGGAAACAATAATTTACAAAAAAAAAAAATTATATTTATAGGTGGATCAGTTACTCAAGGTTGGGCTGTAGATGATCTTGAAACTTTTTCATCTTTTATACAAAAAAAAACTAAAAAATATAAAATAAGCAATTTTGGTGTGGGTGGATATGGTGGTTTTCAATCTCTACTTTTATTGCAAGAAATTTTTAATAATTATAATGATATTGAGTTAGTAGTTTATGGATTTACTCCACATCATGAAGTAAGAAATGTTGCAGCTGGTTCATGGATGTATTTATTGAATTTTTTTTCAACACGAGGGTTCGTTAAATTACCATATGGATCTATAGATAAAGAAAATAATTTAGTTAAAAATAAACCAATTGAATATATAAATCTTCCTTTTGGTAATAAATCTGCACTAATTGCAAAATTAGAAAAAAAAATTATGAAAATTAAATCTTTAAGAAGAGAATATAAACAATTTGAAATATCTAAAGCAATTATTAATGAAATGAATAAAATTTCTAATAAAAATAATAGTCAATTTAAATTTTTATTACTAGAAGATTTACCTAAAGAAAAAAATGATATGTATGAAAAATTTTTAATTGAAAATAATATTGCTTGGATAAATTGTCCTATCCCTTATGGACAAGAGTATGTTGTTAAAGGTGAAGGTCATCCAAGTCCATTGGCACATAAATTTGTAAGTGAATGCATTTATAAAAAAATAGAAATACTAAATTAAAAATAAATATTAATGGCGGAGAGTGTGGGATTCGAACCCACGGTAGGAGTTTCCTCCTACGACAAGTTAGCAACCTGCTGGTTTAATCCATCTCACCCAACTCTCCAAGCTAATATTAAAATGCGCATTTAATTTGAAATAAAGGCTATTGGCAAGCCATTTCTTTCGACTTTAATAATATCACTTCTAAAAAAATTATCATAGCAAGTTTTAGCATTATTTAAATTAACTTTTTTTAGAGTAGTATCAACTCTGTTTACAAAAATCATGTAATCATACATTTCATTTGAATTTACAAATTTATATTCAAAATTAAATTCTTTATTTAAATAATATTTAATTATTTGATTATTCACACCACAGGTAGATATATGATAAATTTTATTTTCTTCAAAAAAACTATTTTTCTTAGCTTTTAATAATAATTCTTTAATACTAGTGCCCCAATAATCATTTTCAAATTTATTTAAATTGTTAGAAAATTTACCGTTTAAATTATTAACAAAAATATATTGGTAAGGGGTTAATTTTAAAAAAATAAAAATATTAAAAATAAACAAAACTATAATAATAGTTTTAAATAAAATTAAACGTAAAGTGAACAAGTAATAAATGCCAATAGAAGACAAAATCATAAAAAGTGGAATAAGATATAAAAAATATCTAAAACCATCGTTTAAACCCGGTTTTATAAGAATAATTATGATTAGTGGAAAAATAATTTGCAATAAAAGATAACAAAAATTAATAAACTTAATATTTGTATTTTTAATAAATTTTTTATTAAAAAAAATAAAAGGTAAGAATAAAAATGAAAATAATACATAAATTGGCAATTTATATAATAATAAAGTAAATAAATAATTTTTAGGTGTATTTGAAGTAAGATAAAAATCACCATTTAAAAGTCCAATGGGTAAGCCAAAGTTTGAATTCATAAAAGTTAAAAAATAATTTTTGGTAAGTGTAAAAGGAAGTTTAAATAAGTTTGAATGAGTGTCTGGCCAAAAAAGTACAGTTATAATAAAAGAAAAAAAAATCACAAAAGATAAGTCTAAAATAAATTTAGAAAAATATTTAAAAAAATCTTTTTTATTTAAAATTAATTTAAATAAAATGACTAAGAATATTGGCAATAATGATACAATAAAAGTTAATCTTATACTTAAACCTAATGAAAATAATAAAGTTAAATAAAATAAATATTTATTTTTTTTGGGGTAATTAGAATATTTTAGAGATATACAAAAAATCCAAATATAACAAAAAGCTATAATTGTGTCTTTAGGATTAATTGAAAAGTGGCCAAAATAAATTGGATTTAAAAAACAAATTATAAAAGCAATCTTGCCAATATTTGAATTAAACAATATTTTAGTTGTTTGATAAACACCAAATACTGATAAAATTGAAAAAGTTAAGTTAAAAATATGGTGTGAATGAATTAGATAATTTTTAGTGAAGTTTTTAGAAAAAAAAGTTGACAAAAAATCATATAAACCAAAATGATAAATAAAGTTAGCACTATTATAATCTCTAGTTCCAAACGAAAAAATATATTTAAAAATATTTTCACCATTTTTATAATGATAAAATTCATCCCATGAAGGACCCACTATTAAAGAACAATAAAGAGAATATAAAATTAATGGTCCTAAAATTATTAATTCAATTTTTTTTTTAGGCACAAATTAATTGGTATTATTTAATTCTAAATCTTCAAATTCTTTTTGAATTTTTTTATATATTTTGTAAATCAAAACTTTATCTTCCTTTGAAAATATATTCTCTTTTTCTAAGCCTTTATTAAGCTCTGATCTAATTTTTAGCTTAATTTCATTTCTAGTAGAACTGTCACTCATTGATATAATTTTATCAATTTTTTCTAGTCTTTCGCCTAATAAAATATTGAATATTAAGTTTATAATTATTATTACTGCAACCGAAATTGCGAATAATTTGATAAAAAATGATCTAAGATTTTCTTTCATTTAATTAAATTGATTATATTATTTTACTAAACAATATTATTAATTTATATACCACTTTAATAAATAAAATATGCCTAATAAATACTCTATATTTTCGTTGATTAAGAATAGTTTTTCTTATCATGAAAATTGGCAAAAAGCATGGAGAGATCCAGAGCCCAAAAAACAATATGATGTAGTTATTATAGGTGGTGGTGGGCATGGTTTAGCTACAGCTTTTTATCTTGCTAAAAAACATAATATAAAAAACATTGCTGTTGTTGAAAAAGGTTGGATTGGAGGTGGTAACACAGGAAGAAATACAACAATAATTAGATCAAATTACTTATGGGATGCTAGTGCAGGTTTATATGACCATGCTTTGAAAATCTGGGAAGGATTATCTCAAGAATTAAACTACAATGTAATGTTTAGTCAAAGAGGTGTAATGAACTTAGCTCATAATCTTCAAGATGTAAGAGATTTAAAAAGAAGAACACATGCAAATAGATTAAATGGGATTGATGCAGTTTGGTTAAATACTGAAGAAGTAAAAAAATTTTGTCCAATTATAAATACCTCTCCTGATATAAGATATCCAGTTTTAGGAGGAACATTACAAAGAAGAGCTGGAACTGCAAGACACGATGCTGTTGCTTGGGGTTACGCCAGAGGAGCAGATTCAATGGGTGTTGATATAATTCAAAATTGTGAAGTTAAAGGTATAAAAAAAAACGGTGATAGTGTTGAAGGTATCGAAACTACAAAAGGATATATAAAATCAAAAAAAATTGGAGTTGTGGCTGCTGGACATTCAAGTGTCATAGCTAACATGGTTGATATAAAATTACCTTTGGAAAGTAAACCTTTGCAAGCTTTAGTCTCTGAACCAGTAAAACCAATTATAGATACTGTTGTAATGTCAAATGCTGTTCATGCTTATATAAGTCAATCTGATAAAGGTGAATTAGTTATAGGTGCAGGAACTGATGCTTATGTTTCATATACACAAAGAGGAAGTCATGATGTAGTTGAAGGAACTTTGAAAGCAATACTAGAGCTCTACCCAATTTTTAGTAGAATGAAAATGCTAAGACAATGGGGAGGTATTGTTGATATTTGCCCTGATGCAAGTCCGATAATAAGTAAAACTCATATTAAAGGATTATATTTTAATTGTGGTTGGGGCACAGGTGGATTTAAAGCAACACCAGGCTCAGGTGACTTGTTTGCTCATACTATTGCTAATGATGAACCTCATAAATTAAATGCTGATTTTAATATAAATAGATTTGTAAGTGGTGATCTAGTTGATGAACATGGAGCAGCTGCTGTAGCACACTAATGTTTTTAATTAATTGTCCATATTGTGGTGAAAGAGATCAAAGTGAATTTTCTGCTGGAGGAGAAGCACATATTGTAAGGCCAAAGCAACCAACTGAATTAAGTGATGATCAATGGGCAGAATATTTATTTATGAGAAAAAATATTAAAGGAGTACAATTTGAAAGATGGAACCATGCGCACGGATGTAGAAAATGGTTTAATATGGTTAGAGATACATCAAATGATAAAATTCACGCTGTTTACAAAATGGGTGAAAATCCTCCTATAAAATAATGAGTAAAAATTTAAGAATAACAAATAATCAATTTATTGATAAAACAACTAGAATATCTTTTAAATTTGATGGAAAAACATTGTATGGTTTTAAAGGTGATACTTTAGCATCGGCTTTATTAGCAAATAACATTCACCTTGTTGGTAGAAGTTTTAAATATCACCGTCCAAGAGGAATAATGACTTGTGGCTCTGAAGAACCTAATGCAATTGTTCAAGTTGGAAATGATGCATCAATGACAGAACCAAACACAAGGGCAACTGAAATAGAGTTATATGAAGGTTTAGAAGCATCAAGCCAGAACTGCTGGCCTAGTGTTAATTTTGACATAGGTGCCGTAAACAATTTTTTCTCCCCTCTTATACCGGCAGCTTTCTATTATAAAACATTCATGTGGCCTGCTCGTTTTTGGCAATTATATGAATACTTTATAAGAAAATCTGCGGGTCTAGGTAAATCACCTACTGAACCGGACAAAGATATTTATGATCACAGATATTTACACTGTGATGTTCTAGTTGTTGGAGGTGGTATATCTGGAATAATTGCTGCAAAAACTGCTGCTAAGAATAATTTGAATACAGTATTAATAGACGACAAAAATAACTTAGGTGGAACTACACTTTTCCAAAAAAATGAATGTTTTAAAATAAATAATTCTTATTCAAATGAATGGTTAAAAAAAGAAATTGAAACTTTAAATTCAGTTGAAAATCTAACAATAAAAACAAGAACAACGTTAGCTGCTTATCATAGTTACAATTATCTTTTAGCTAGAGAAAATTTAACTGATCATTTAGATTTAAATGAAAAAAAAAATAAAGTTCGTCAAAGACTTTGGAAAATTAGAGCAAAAAAAGTAATTATAGCTACAGGAGCGATGGAAAGACCATTAATTTTTAACAATAATGATAGACCCGGTATTATTCTTTCATCTTCTATCAAAAAGTACATGGATTACTACGGAGTTAAATGTGGACAAAAAATATCTTTATTTACAAATAATGACTCAGCTTATGAAACTGCCATCACTTTAAGTGATAGTGGTGTAAGTGTTAATTCGGTGGTTGATATAAGAGATAAAACTAATTCGTTAATAGTTAAACAAGCTGAAAAATTAGGTATTAAAATTCATTGGAAATCTACAGTTGTCAATACAAATGGTTACAAAAAAATTAATTCTATTGAAATTATGAAATTGTCTGACGATGGTGCTGGTGTTGTAGGAAAAAAAATAAAAGAAGAATGTGACTGTTTAGGTATTTCAGGAGGCTGGACTCCAAGAGTACATTTGTTTACTCAGTCTGGTGGTAAACTTAAATTCAGAGATGAGGACAGTGTTTTTTTACCTTATAAATCAGAGTTAGATCAAATAAGTATTGGATCTTGCAATGGTGATTTCGAGCTTGATGAAGTAATAAAAAATTCAGTTAATTCAACCAATAAATTTTTAAAAGTAAATAATAATGATTATCAAAATTTAGAAATTATTTCCTCAAAAGAAATTGATAAAAAAAATATTTGGCTACTCCCATCTGATAAACCTTTGGGAAAAACTAAACCATTTTTAGATTTTCAAAATGATTCTACAGCGAAAGATGTAAAATTAGCTTTAACAGAAGGTTTTAAATCAATTGAACATGTAAAAAGATACACAACAACGGGTATGGGTACCGATCAAGGAAAATTATCTAACATGCATGCACTTGGAATCATAGCTGAAACCGCAGGTGTTAAAATGGGTGAATTGGGAACAACTACATTTAGACCTCCTTACACTCCATTAACATTTGGTGCAATAGTAGGAAGAAACGTTGGTGAATTTTTTGATATTACAAGAAAGACACCAATGCATGATTGGCATGTTGAAAATAAAGCTGAATTTGAAAATGTCGGTCAATGGAAGAGAGCCTGGTACTATCCAATAGGCAGTGAAAATATGCATGAAGCTGTACAAAGAGAAAGTAAAGCTGCTAGAGATAGTGCTGGTATCTTAGATGCATCTACGCTTGGAAAAATAGATATTCAAGGAAGTGATGCTTCAGAATTTTTAAATAGAGTTTATACAAATGCATGGTCAAAATTAGAAATAGGAAAATGTAGATATGGACTTATGCTCAATGAAGATGGAATGGTTTATGATGATGGAGTTACAACTAGATTATCAGAAAACCACTATTTAATGACTACAACAACAGGTGGGGCTGCTAATGTTCTTTCAAAATTAGAAGATTACTTGCAAACAGAATGGCCTGAATTAGATGTGTATTTAACTTCAGTTACTGATCACTATGGTACTGTAAGTATCTGTGGACCTAATTCAAAAAAAATTCTTTCAAAAGTTATTCCTGGTCTAGATTTGTCAGATAAAGAATTTCCACACATGTCTTTCAAAAATGCCTTAATCGATTATATAAATTGTAGAGTAATGAGAATAAGTTTTACTGGTGAACATAGTTATGAAATTAATATTCAATCATCATATGCTAAATCTGTTTGGGAAAAATGCTTTATGGCTGGTAAAGAGTTTAATATTACACCTTACGGAACAGAAACGATGCACTTACTCAGAGCTGAAAAAGGATTTATAATAGCAGGTCAGGATACCGATGGAACAATGACTCCTGTAGATTTACAAATGGATTGGATAATCAGTAAAAAGAAATATGATTTTATTGGTAAAAGATCTTTATACAGAAGTGATACAATTAGAGAAGATAGAAAACAACTAGTAGGATTACTAACTGAAGATCCAAAAGAAATTTTAGAAGAAGGTGCACAAATTGTTGCTGAAACAAATAAGCAACCTATAGAAATGATTGGCCACGTTACCTCTAGTTATTATAGTCCAAATTTAAATAAATCAATTGCACTTGCAGTAGTAAAAAATGGTAAAAAATTAAAAGGTCAAAAAATGTTTGTTCCAATGAAAGATAAAACAATTAATGTAACTATAACAGATACAGTTTTTTTAGATAAAGAAAATAAGAGGTTAAATGCTTAATTTTAATACTCCAATTATGGATACTAAAGAATATTCTGAAATAATAATTTCAGAGGTTGAGCCTATTCTTAAAATAAACTTGAGAGGTAAAAATAGAGATTTTATAACTAAAATTGGAAAAGAATTATCCATAATTCCTCCTGCAGATCCTAATACATCTTCGAGTAATGAAAAATTAAATCTTCTTTGGCTGAGTCCAGACGAATGGTTGATTTACTCAAATGATAAGATTGACCTAAAAGGTGCAAATTTTTTAGAAGATAAACTTTATAATGAAATATCTAAAGTTAAGCTAGGTTCAATTACAAATGTAAGCGACCATTGGATAATGATTAATTTAAGCGGTACAAAAATTTTTGAATTGTTATCAGCTGGCTGTCCATTTAATTTTAATAATTTTAAAAATTCAAAAGGAG
>CACJXT010000034.1 GCA_902597425.1 uncultured Pelagibacteraceae bacterium
GGTGCAAAAATTGCTGGAGATTTAACGAATACAAATGCTAAAGTAATTGCTTCCGTCGAAGAAACTTCTACTTATAAATTTATTCCTGAAAAAGATCTTTTTGATGTTGAATATTGGTCTTTAGAACAAGCAAAAATTAAAAAACAAAAGAAACTTCTTGAGGGTAATGTTGTGGTAATTACCGGAAGTACTGGAGCTATTGGTTTTGCAACTTATAAAATTTTTAAAAGTTATGGCGCTGAAGTTGTTTTGCTTGACTATAACTTAGAAAAAATAAAAAATTTACAATCTAAAATTAAAGATCTTTGTATTCACTGTGATGTAAGAAACAAAAAAAATGTAAAAAAAGCTTTCAATCAAATTTGTAAAAAATATGGTGGAATTGACATTTTAATATCTAATGCAGGAACAGCAATTGCTGGTTCTATTGCTGAAATAGATGACAAAGTACTTAGACAAAGTTTTGAAGATAATTTCTTTTCTCATCAAAATTGTGCTTCCGAAGCTATTAAAATAATGAAAAAACAAAATACTAATGGCTGTCTACTTTTTAATATTTCTAAGCAATCTGTAAATCCTGGTAGAAATTTTGGACCTTATGGGTTGCCTAAATCTGCCTTACTAAGTTTATGTAAACAATATGCTGTTGATTATGGATCTTATGGAATTAGATCTAATGGAATAAATGCAGATAGAATAAGAAGTGGTTTAATGACTAATAAAATGATCAAAAGTAGAGCAAAAGCAAGATCAGTAACTACCGATGAGTATATGAAGGGAAATTTATTGTTAAACGAAGTAAAAGCTGAGGATGTTGCTAAAGCTTTCTTTCATCTAGCTATTTCAAAAAAAACCACTGGAGCAGTTCTTACTGTTGATGGTGGAAATATAGCAGCGTCTCTAAGATAGATCTTTCTATTTTGAGCTTGATTTTTCGTAAATTAGTAGAGAAAATAAACAAATAAAATTATGACCGATCAAATAAAATTTTTTCTAGAAGAAAGCAAAATGCCAAAAACTTGGTATAATATTGCTGCTGACCTTCCTAAACCTTTGTCACCAGTTCTTCATCCAGGCACATTAAAACCTGTTGGACCTGATGACTTGGCGCCATTATTTCCAATGGCTCTTATTGGTCAAGAAGTTTCACAAGAAAGAGAAATAGAAATTCCAGAGCCTGTTAGAGAAATTTATAAACAGTGGAGACCTTCTCCATTATACAGAGCAAGAAAACTTGAAAAAGCTTTAGATACTTCAGCTAAAATTTATTACAAATACGAAGGAGTAAGTCCAACTGGTAGTCACAAACCAAATACAGCTGTTGCTCAAGCTTTTTATAACAAAGAAGAAGGTACAAAAAAAATTACAACAGAAACAGGAGCGGGACAGTGGGGAAGCTCACTTGCTTTTGCATGCTCAATTTTTAAAATTGAATTAGATGTTTATATGGTGAAAGTAAGTTTTGAACAAAAACCTTACAGAAAAATGTTGATGGAAACATTTGGAGCAAGGTGTGTTGCAAGTCCTTCAAATGAAACTCCAACTGGTAAAGCTATTTTAGAAAAAGATCCAAATAGCTCTGGTAGTCTTGGTATAGCAATATCTGAAGCTGTTGAAATGGCTGCCCAGGGTGATACTACAAAATATTCTTTAGGTAGTGTTTTAAATCATGTTTTAATGCATCAAACTATAGTTGGTAATGAAGCGATATTACAAATGGAAATAGCAGGTGACTATCCTGATATACTTGTTGGATGTACTGGAGGTGGAAGTAATTTTGCTGGTCTGGCCTTTCCTTTTCTTGGAAAAAAATTTAGAGAAAAAAAAGATATTAAAGTAATAGCGTGTGAACCAAAATCATGTCCTTCACTAACGAAAGGTAAATTTGCTTATGATTTTGGAGACACAGGAAATCGTACACCATTAGTTAAAATGCATACATTGGGATCTTCTTTTATGCCTCCGTCAACTCATTCTGGCGGTTTGAGATATCATGGAATGGCACCAATGGTCAGCCACTTAACAGATATTGGCGCAATAGAAGCTAAAGCTTTTGGTCAAAAAGAATGTTTTGAAGCAGGAGTGAAGTTTGCAAATGCTGAAGGTATTGTTCCTGCACCAGAAGCAACTCACGCAGTTAAAGGAGCAATAGATGCTGCTCTAGAATGTAAAAAAAATGGCGAAAAGAAAACAATTCTTTTTAATTTATGTGGTCATGGTCACTTTGATATGCAGGCTTATGGAGATTATTTTAATAATAAGCTTTCAGAAGACAAATATAATGAAGCCGAGGTTAATAAAGCTTTAGAAAAACTACCTAAAATTGCATAGAAATAAAACAAATCAATATTATTAATAATTATATCTAAAAAATAGAGTTGTTCTATTTAGTACTATTAATTAAATATCTGTATGTATTTTATAAACCCTTTTAAAGGTTTAAGGCCAACAAAAGAAAATGCCTCATCAGTAGCTATTACTAGTACTGATCATTTATCAAAAGATCTTATTGTTGATCATAAAAAAAATAATCCTTGGAGCTATTTAAATGTTTTTGAATCAGAAAACAATTCTAAGTCAAAAGAACAATTTGAATTAATGAAAACAAAATCAATACTGACAAAAGATAATAATAATTCATTTTATATTTACAAAATTTCAACAGAAGATCATGCGCAAGTTGGTATAGTTGGTACTGCAAAATTATCTGCCTATGACAATTTACATATTCGAGGTCATGAAGAAATTTTTTTTGAAAGATCTCAAAGAAGGATGAGACAAATGGATAATTTAAATGCACAAATAGGTCCAATATATGCGGTTTATCCCGATAATAAATTGCTTAACGATTTAGTAGAAAAAGAATTGGTTAATTCACCGGTATATTCTTTCAAAGGCATGGACGAAAGTAAGCATGAAATGTGGGTTGTTAATGATGAAAAAAAAGTTTTAAAAATCTCTGATTTATTTAATTCTATAAATAGAATTTATATTGCCGATGGTCATCACAGGATGGATGCATTGTTAAAACTCTCAAAATTTAAGCAGCACAAAAACCCTAACCATAATGGACAAGAAGCATACAATTTTTTTATGATAGCAATTTTTCCTACAAGCCAAGCAAGAATACTTGATTATAATAGACTTATAAAAGATTTATATGGTTATTCGCCTAAAGATTTTATTAAAGAAATTAAAAAAAAATTTAAAGTTGAAAAACAAAATTCTTCATTTAAACCAAAAAAATCTCAAATATTTGGAATGTATTTAGAAAAACAATGGTATTCTTTGGAACTTAAAGAAAAACCTCATCAAAATTTATTTCATATTATTAATTTAGATATAAATTTATTGCACTACTATTTACTAGAACCAACTTTAGGAATTGGAGATCCAAGATATGACAATAGAATTGATTTTTTAGCAGGTTTCCACGGTTTAGAAGGTATTGAAAAAAAAGTCAATTCAGGTGAAGCAAAAGTTGGTTTTGCATTATTTGCTACACAGATGGAAAATGTAATTACTTTTGCAGATAAAAAATTAAATATGCCTCCAAAGTCAACTTGGTTTGATCCCAAACCATTAGATGGATTAGTAGCTTACGATTTTGAATAAAAAAATTATTCTTTTTTAGATCTAAATTATATATATAAAAAAAATAGTGATAAGTTTTTACAAAAAGAATTATATCTAGAAAAAAATTATAACAATGGAAAAACCAAATAGTAAGCCAAAAAATCCTCATTTTTCTAGTGGTCCATGTGCTAAACGACCCGGATGGAGCATTGATGTTTTAAAAAATGCGCCAATTGGAAGATCGCATAGAGCTAAAGAGTGTAAAAATAAACTTAATGAAGTAATAATTAAATCCAAAGAAATTTTAAAATTACCAGACTCATATGTTTTGGGTATAATGACTGGATCAAATACTGGAGCTTTAGAAGCTGCAATGTGGTCTCTTTTAGGGTGTAGAGGAGTTGACGTTTTAGCTTGGGAAAATTTTGGAAAAGATTGGGTGATAGATGTACTTGAGCAACTAAAAATAAAAGATGTAAACACTCATGTAACTGATTACGGTACTCTTCCTGATTTAACTAAAGCGAATTTTAAAAATGATGTAATTTTTACTTGGAATGGGACAACTTCAGGCGTCAAAATTCCAAATGGAGAATGGATCCCTGATAATAGAGAAGGCTTAACAATCTGTGATGCAACCTCAGGAATTTTTGCTATGGATATTGACTATAGCAAACTTGATGTAATTACTTGGTCATGGCAAAAAGTTTTGGGAGCAGAAGCTGCTCATGGAATGCTAGCATTATCTCCACGTGCGCTTCAAAGATTAGAAACACATGTTCCTTCTTGGCCGATTCCTAAATTATTTAGATTAGCAAATAAGAAAAAAATACTTAAAGGTGTTTTTGAAGGAGGTACTATTAATACTCCTTCATTGATTTGTGTTGAAGATGCATTAGATGCTTTAAATTGGGTAGAGTCTATTGGTGGTACAAAAGAAATGGTAAAAATTTCAAACGAAAATTTAAAAATTGTAGAAGATTGGGTTAATAAGAGTGATTGGATAAAATTCATGTGTGAAGATAAAAATTCAAGATCTGCAACAAGTATTACTTTATTAATTAAAGATGAATGGTTTACTAAATTTAATGAAGAAGAACAAAGAGGAGTTTTAAAAAAATTATTTTCAGTTCTTGATAAAGAAGGTGTAGCTAATGATATCAATGGCTATCCAAAGGCTCCTCCTAGTATAAGAATATGGGGTGGATCGACAGTGCAAAATAGTGACATGAAAGCACTATTGCCCTGGGTAGACTGGGCATATAATTCTGTAAAAAACAATGCCTAAAGTTTTAATTTCAGATTCAATGAGCAATGTTGCTCAAAAAATATTTGAAAAAAATAATATTACAGTTGATGTAAAAACAGGTTTATCTGAAGAAGAAATTATTAAAATTATTCCAGAATATGACGGTATGGTTGTTAGATCAGCTACAAAAGTGACAAAAAACATAATTCTAGCTGCAAAAAATTTAAAAGTTATAGGTAGAGCTGGAGCTGGAGTAGACAATATAGATGTTCCTGTTGCAAAAGAAAACAATATGATTGTTATGAATACACCAGGTGGAAATGCTAATGCCACAGCAGAGCATGCCTTTGCATTAATAATGTCGATATTAAGAAAAGTTCCTTTTGCAAATGAAACTACTCATAAAGGACAATGGGAGAAAAAAAATATTAAAGGTACAGAGCTTTCAAAAAAAACTCTTGGAATAATTGGTTTTGGAAATGTAGGAGTTAGGTTAAGCAATTTGGTCAAAGGTTTTGATATGAATATTTTAGTTAATTCAAAATCTTTAGAATCTAGAAAAAAAGATTATCCTCATGTTAAAAATGTCAGCTTTGATGAACTGATTTCTAAAAGTGATATTATAAGTTTTCATTGTAAAGCAGCAGCTGACGGTAAACCTTTAATAACTAAAGAACATTATAAAAAAATGAAACCCACTTCTTATATAATTAACGCTGCACGCGGTAACATGGTTGATGAAAAAGATTTAAATGATGCTTTAAATGAAAAACTAATTGCTGGCGCAGCACTGGATGTTTATTCAAAAGAACCTGCAAAAGAAAATATTTTATTTAATAACCCAAAAGTAATATTAACTCCTCATATAGCAGCATCTACTACAGAAGCTTCAATAGTGGTTGCTGAAATGGTAGCAAACCAAATATCAGATTTTTTATTAAACGGTGTTAAAATTAACACAGTATAATTTTTAATTTAAAGATTAATTTAATTATTTCTATTTTTTTAATTGTTCTTCACAAAATTTTTTAGCTTTTTCAGCATCAGGTGATTCTGCTGTTTGTAGTTGGGCCAATATGCAAGCGGAAATTGTTTTTTTTAAATTATGATCACTAAATTTAGAAATAGCAAACGCTGCAATTATTAGAAAAATGACTAATAAAATATTTTTTTTCATTTAAATAATCCTTTCAATCCTTTTTCTGATGCTTCACAAACTCCTTTTTCTGTAATTAATCCTGTTACATATTTAGCAGGTGTCACATCAAAAGCTATGTTCTTTACTTTACTTTTATGTGAATAAATTAATATTTTTTGAAGTTTTTTATCTTTATCTAAACCTTCTACATGAGTTAATTCCTCTGGGTTTCTTTCTTCAATTGGAATATTTTTAAAATCTTTTATATCCCAATCTATAGTTGAACTTGGTAAAGCTACATAAAAAGGAACATTATTGTCTTTAGCAGCTAATGCTTTTAAGTAAGTTCCAATTTTATTACAAACATCTCCTGTTGATAATGTTCTATCAGTTCCAACAATACACATATCCACCTCGCCTCTTTGCATTAATATTCCACCAGTATTATCTGCAATAATAGTATTGGGAACTTCTTCCTCATTTAATTCGTATGAGGTTAAATTAGCTCCTTGGTTTCTTGGTCTTGTTTCATCAACCCAAACATGAACTGGAATTCCTTTTTTATGTGCATGATAAATTGGAGAAGTTGCAGTACCCCAATTAATTGTTGCAAGCCATCCAGCATTGCAATGAGTTAAAATATTTACTGTATCTTTTTTTTTACTATAAATTTCCTCTATAATTTTTAATCCATTTAATCCAATATTCTCACAAAACTTAACATCTTCTTCGCAGATTGCCTTTGCTTCATCTAAAGCAACTTTTAAAACTTCATTATTATTAACTCCTGACAATTTTTTCATCATTCTATCAACAGCCCACTTTAAATTAATTGCTGTTGGCCTTGATTGAATTAAATCTTCTGAGCTTTTTTTTATAAAACCAGTATCATTTTTTTCCATAATAGCTAAAACGATACCGTAAGCAGCTGTTCCACCAATTAATGGCGCTCCTCTCACTTCCATTATTTTTATAGCGTTAATTGCATCTTTTACTATTTTAAGATCTTTAATTATAAATTGGTGTGGAAGTTTTGTTTGATCAATAATTTTAACAACTTGATTTTTCTCATCAAACCAAATCGTACGATATTCTTTTCCTTCTATTTTCATTTAATTACTCCAAACAACAGGAAACCAGTCCTCTCGCATTTTTGCACCATTTTTTAAATCTATACCTTTAAATGGAGGTGATGTTTCTTCGCCCCTATCTAGATATTTCACATCATCGCCTATAAAACGTATTGAAAAAGCTCTTCTAGGTATATTTTCTGAATTGCCTGAAGAAGAATGCAATACTTTAAAATTAAAAAGTATTGCGTCTCCTAAATTCATTTTAGGTTTTAATATATTTTTTTCCATTAATTTAATATCTGGCATGTCCATAAAATTATCATCGTTTTTATACCAAGGCTGATTGTTAGACCATTTATTAGGTCTAACTAATTTAGGAAGTTTATGAGAGCCTAATAATATTTGTAAAGAATTTTCTTTTGATATTGGGTCAAGCGGTATCCAAAAACTACCAGTGTCATTACCATCTACACAATAATATGGCATATCTTGATGCCAAGGAGTTTCTTTGGTTGTTCCGGGATCTTTAATAAATATGTGTTCATGAAATACCTGAATAGATTTTGACCCAGTTGCTTCAGCAACTATTTGTGCAGCTGGAGATTCTTCTGCACATTTTTTAAACTCAGGTATACGTTGCCAATTACAATAATCTTCAAAAAAACGGCCTTGTTCTTTTATTTTTACATTTTCACGAGCATGAGGTCCTGGATTGGCTAAAACTTTATCAAAACCTTTTTGTAATGTTGAAATCCAAGGTTCAAATACATTCTTTATGACAATAGCACCATAATTTTTATAACTAATTTTTTGTTCTTCAGTTAAAAAACTGTTTTTCATTTATTTAATACTCTACCTGCTACAGTTTTTAATTTATCTTTTGTTTTTTGAGTTCTTTTTTCAGGAGCTGTTATAATTGCTACATCTAAGCAATTGTTTGTGGGGTCTTTGGGGTCTATATGTTTTTCAAAATTATCTATAAGATTTTTAATCATGTTCTTTGCTTTAGCAGCATTTCCTAAAAGAACCTTTATTACTTGTTGTACATCAACATTTTCGTGATCTGGGTGCCAGCAGTCATAATCTGTTACCATTGAAACAGAAGCGTATCTTATTTCGGCTTCTCTTGCTAATTTAGCTTCCGGCATATTTGTCATGCCAATTACATCTGCTTTCCATGATCTATATAAATTAGACTCTGCTAGTGTTGAAAATTGAGGACCTTCCATGACAACATAAGTGCCTCCTCTTTGATATTCTATTTTTTCTTTTTTTATAGCTCCTTCGCAAGCATTCATCAGTCCATTAGATGTTGGGTGTGCCATTGAAACATGAGCTACAATTTCATCTTCAAAAAATGTTTTATTTCTTGCAAAAGTTCTATCAATAAATTGATCTACTATTACAAATTTTCCAGGTGGTAAATCTTCCTTTAACGAACCTACTGCCGATACTGAAACAATATCAGTGATACCAAGTTGTTTTAATGCATCAATATTAGCTCTAAAATTAATTTTTGAAGGAGAAATAAAGTGACCTCGGCCATGTCTTGGTAAAAAATAGACTTCTTTATTATTATATAAAGTTTTTAAAATATCATCTGAGGGTTTTCCCCATGGAGTATCTAGTTTGATTAATTCTCTATCTTTAAATTCTTCAACATCATAAAGCCCACTTCCACCTATAATTGCCAATTTATTATTTGCCATATGTTTAAAATTATCTAAGATTTTATATATTATTATATATAAAAATGAACTTAAAAGACCACATACGTTCAATTAAAGATTATCCAAAAAAAGGAATATTGTTTAGAGATATTACAACTCTGATAAAAAATGAAAAAGCTTTTGCTAAATGTATAGAAGAAATAGTTGATAAATCTAAAAAATTTAAAGTTGATAAAATAGCAGCAATAGAAGCTAGAGGTTTTGTTTTTGCTTCAGCAGTTTCCTATATTTTAAAAAAACCATTCATTTTATTAAGGAAAAAAAATAAATTACCAGCAGAAAGATATGCTGTTGATTTTCAATTAGAATATGGAAAAGCTACAATGGAAATTCACAAAGATTCTATTAATAAAAATGATTCAGTTTTATTGATTGATGACTTAATTGCTACAGGAGGTACTGCAGAAGCTGCAGCAAAACTAATTGAAATTTCCAATGGTTCTGTTGCAGGATTTATATTTGTTATAAATCTTTTTGATTTGGGTGGAGCTAAAAATCTTACCGAAAAAGGTTACAAAGTGGAAAATTTAATTGATTTTCCCGGTCATTGATATTGTGAATTAACTCTGTACCATGATTTTTTACCAATAATAGAATTTAATAATCCAAAGAATCTACAAGTATATTTTGCTTTTAAAACTTTGTTGAATACAAGATAATAATAAATCATTTTTATAAAAGATCTTAACAATTTTCCCATAGTTTTTTTTAAAGCATAAAAAAAACCATAATTTTTTTTATAAAAATAAAAAGTAGACCACATCCAGTGCCACTCTCTTAATTTCTCAGCATCAAGTTTTAGATTTTTATCAGTAGCAAATGATCCCATATTTCCAAGGTGATCGATAATTAAATCTTTACTTACAAAAATATCTTCTTGTTTATTTTTAATTCTTTTGCATAAATCAAATTCTTCAAAATATAAAAAA
>CACJXT010000035.1 GCA_902597425.1 uncultured Pelagibacteraceae bacterium
AAATGAACAAAAAACAATTAATTGCTAAATTAGCAGGTTCTTTGAGTCAAAGCAAAGCAGATGCAGAGCGTACATTTGACACTATTACCAACACTATTTTAGATGCTTTAAAAGCAGATGATAATGTGAAAATAGCTGGTTTTGGCACTTATAAAGTAGCAAAAAGAAAAGCTAGAATTGGCAGAAACCCGAGAACTGGTGAGCAAATCCAAATCTCTGCTTCTCAAAAAGTTAAGTTTTTACCTGCAAAAGCACTTAAAGAAGTATTTAATAAATAAAAGCATTTTTGGTAGCAGCCTCTATTATAGTATTTAATGGTGGCTGTTGCCGTAGGTGTTTTAAATTTTTTTAATTTAACTTTCGTCCCATAATTTTTTATAGTTTATAAAAGGGGATAGTCCATAATTAGAGTTTACGTTTGTCATATGCACAGAAAGGCTTTTTAAAGGCGAAATACACAATTCATTTTTGTATATCTCATTTAAATGTTTTTCGAATGGCTCATTTCTATCTAAACAAGTATTATAAAAATTATCCCAATATTTATTAATTAAATTAATACTAGTCATAAAAGTACATAAAGTTTTATCAATAGTTCTCCAATGTCTCTTATTTCCAATTAAAATATTAGATCTTTCATTTTTCATGTAGAGATATGGATAATCGGCTGGGCACATAAATAATTCTTGCTTAGTTTGAGAAGAAATTCTTTCATATGAAGAAATCATTTCTTCAAGCATGGGTTCAAAATGAATATAATCGTCTTCTAAGAAAAAAACTAAATCATTTCCCATTTTTTTTCCAAGTTCAAAAGAATGCAATAAGCTACTTAAATTACCAAAAGTCTCTAAATTTTTTTGCTTATTAATTATATTATCATAGTCACTTTTATTGAAATTTACAATTTCTATATCTAATTTACTAGAATCAATAGCTTTTTTTATATTTATTAGAGTTTTTTCATCTGAATTATCATCGACAATTAAGGTTTTAATTTTTATATTTGGATATTTAGTTTTACAATAATTTATTGATTTTATTAATGAATTTATTGATTTAAAAGTATATTCAACTTTAGGTTTTTCAAATATTCTCTTTTTATTTTGGTCCCAAATATCAATTTTAGTATTTGATCTTAGAATTATTAAAATAGAACTAACTTTTCTACTTATTGAAACCTCTCCAAGAGGTAAAACTATAGACTTTTTATTAATTATTGACAAATCTTCATTTAAATCTTTTTTTAGTGTAGGAGAATGAAATTCGTTTTGATCTATAATCTCATAACCTAAAATTTTTGACAATCTAATGAATATTTTTTTTATAATGCTTTTTTTCATTCTTTTTTAATAAAAATTAGTTTATTATTATATTATAATGATAATTAAATCATCTCAAACTCTAGTTTCTGAGGCTTTAAAAGAAATAAAAACTATTTCGCCTGAAAAAGCACTAGAATTATCTAATGATAATCAATGTAATTTAATTGACATAAGAGATATTAGAGAACTTGAAAATGTAGGTAGAATTGAAAAATCTCTACATATACCAAGAGGCATGCTAGAGTTTTGGTTGGACCCTGAAAGTGTTTATTTCAAAGATGATAAGCTAGACATAAATAAAGAAATGATTATTTTTTGTGCAGGTGGTTTAAGATCAGCTTTAGCAGCCAAATCACTTAAAGAAATGGGTTATGAGAAAGTTTCACATATAGATGGTGGTTTTAGTTTGATGGCTCAAGCAGGGTTTAAAATAGTTTAGTCATAAATAGAAATTCTTTTTGCATAAAAAATTCTAATTAACCAATAAATTACAATACCTAAAGGACCAAAAAGATAAGTTATTAATAAAGGAAAAAACATTAAAGTTTTTGAAATAGTAAATTTTTGATAATCTTTAACAATCCATCCGCCGCAAAATAGATTTATAGCTAAAAAATGAACCCAAAAAACTAATAAAAATGAACTATCTGAAAAGAGAATTAATAATTCTTCGAGACTTAAATAAAGTTTAAAATTACTTAAAAAATCATAGCCATTTTGAAAAACTATATAAATTATATAACAGTAAGTTAAACTTAAAATAAGTATAGGAAATATTGAGGTAGTGAAAATTTTACATATTTTCGAATATGGAAAAAAAATCAATACAAACCAAAATGGCAAGACTCCTAAGTTTAACCACAAATAGATCATTTCTATAGTAAAATAAGTATGAATTTGTTCGATCATATAAAAATGTATTATATTACAAGATTAAATGATTCCTATTAAAAGTAAAAAAAAAAATTTAAAAATTACTGTTGAAGAAATGAGGAATTTGTCTCTTTCCTACGTTGAAAAATATTCACCCTCAAAACAACAAATAAAAACATACTTACTAAAGAAATATCTAAAACAATCTATATCGAGTGTAAAAAAACAAGATATTGTTGATTTAATTGATGTTGTTTTGTCTGATCTAGAAAAAACAAAATTTATTAGTGATAAATTTTATTCTGATAGCAAAGCTAAAAATTTAATTCAAAGAGGAACTTCAATTAACAAAATCAGAAATTATTTAATTTCTAAGGGTATTCAAGATAAATATATTAAAGAAACTATTAATAGAATAAATGAAAATAATGAAGACCAAGACTTTTTTTCTGCAATTAAAATATGTAAAAAAAAAAGAATAGGTCCATCAAGAACTGAAATTAACAGACCATTATTTTACAAAAAGGATATTTCTCTTTTAGCGAGAAATGGTTTTGATTTTGAAACTTCAAAAAAAGTCATGGATTTAAAAAAAGATGATTATTTAAAGATAATAAACTTACTTTAATTTTTTCTTATCTTCTTTAACCAGATAATTAATTTTATTCTTCATATAATTTTTCACAAAAATAAATAATAAAAAACCAAAAATTGAAACAGAAACAATAATTATTAATATTAATCTTAATTGCTCATTCATCATAAAAAATCCTACCTTTTGCAATTAAGCTTGAGTTTTTAAAATCTTCTTTACCATATAAAATTTTATTACCATTAAAGTCAGTTAGGGTTCCACCTGAATGTTCGAGTATAGCATGTCCCGCTGCTATATCCCATTCATATGCTCTTGGATCTGCAATATACAAATCATATTCTCCGGCTGCTATTACACAAAATTTCAATGAACTTTTCATTTTTTGATAGCTAGTTACTTTAAATTTATTATGAAATTTTAATATTTCACTTTTTATTTCATTTGAGTAACTAACAGCTTTTACTTCATTTGATTTATTTTTTTTCTTTTCAGATAATTTAATTTCTTTGCCATCAGTTACTTCAAAACTATTTAATGGACCGTAAGAATAAAATAATCTATTTTTATCAGGAGCGTTAATTATACCAATTAGTGCTTTTTTGTTTATTATTAATGCAGCATTTAATGTGAATTCATCTCTATTATTAATGTAACTATCTGTTCCATCAATAGGATCAATTAGCCAAAAATTTTCTAAATTTTTATCTTTTTTGTTTGATGATGTTTCTTCTGAAATAATAGGTATTTGAGGAGTTAGACTAGAGATTTTTTTAGTTAAAATATTGTTAACTTCTATATCACCATTTGTTACTGGAGTGTTGTCAGATTTAATTTCATTTTTTAATCCTTTTTTTCTTAATTCTAGAGCTATATTTCCTGCTTCTTTAAAAGAATCGATAAGTGAAAGTGTTATGTCTTTTATTTGGTTTGAGTTCATTTATTAAATTTTTCTAATTTAATATTATTTGAAATAATTACTTTTTTCCCGGCATTTTCAAAATTAACTGTAATTTTTTCATTAATTATAGACTGTACTTGTCCAACACCCCATTCTTTATTATTTGGATTTATAACTTTGTCTCCTGGTTCAAAATCTAATATCATGGCATTTACTTATATTAAATTTATGAATAAATATCACAAATTATGACAAAAATTAATTCAATAGGCATCAACAAAAAACCGAAAGATACTCTTGTTGTTGTAGCTATGTCTGGTGGAGTAGATTCATCTACTGTCGCAGGAATTATGAAAAAAGAAGGTTATAAAGTAATAGGTATAACCTTAAAATTATACGATGATGTTAAAAAGACATCAAAAAGCAGGCAATGCTGTGCAGGTCAAGATATTTTAGATGCAAAAAGAGTAGCAAACAAACTGGGTATAGAGCATAAAATTCTTTATTATCAAAAAAAATTTAAAGAGAGTGTTATTGATAATTTTGTAGGCAGTTATTTAAATGGAGAGACACCAATTCCCTGTGTTCAATGTAATCAAACAGTAAAATTTAAAGATTTATTTAATGAAGCAAAAAAATTATCTGCAGACGCATTGGTAACAGGACACTATGTTAAAACTATTACCAGTAAAAACAAAACAGAAATGTATAGGGGAGTTGATTTAAATAGAGATCAAAGTTACTTTTTATTTAATACTACAAAAGAACAACTAAATTTTTTAAGATTTCCATTAGGCAATTTACAAAAAAAAGAAACTCGTGATATAGCTAAAAATTTAGATCTTAATGTTGCGGACAAGCCAGATAGTCAAGACATTTGTTTTGTACCTAATGGTGATTATGCTTCTGTAATTGAAAAATTAAGACCAAATTCATTTTCTAAAGGAAACATTAAAAATATAAATGGAAAAGTAATTGGAGTTCATGACGGAATAATCAATTATACTATTGGTCAAAGAAGAGGAATTAAAATTTCTGATAAAGAACCTTTATATGTTGTAAGAATAAATGCTGATAAAAATGAAATTGTTGTTGGCACAAAAAAAAATTTAATTAAAAAAAAAATAAGATTAAAAAATGTAAATGTTATTACAAATAATAATAAAGATTTTAAAAAAGAATTATTTGTAAAAGTTAGGTCTACAGGAAGGTTATTGAGAGCAAAAGTAAACTTTAAAGATGATTTTGCAGATGTAGATTTACTTGAGGATGAATATGGAATTTCACCAGGACAAGCATGTGTTTTTTATTCAAAAAATACCAAGGGAGAAAAAGTTCTTGGTGGTGGCTGGATAAAAAAATAATTATTTTAATTCTTTTTCCACATAAAAAAAGTTAATAAATAAAAACCTATAACACCAACAAAATAATCCCATTCTAAAGCATGTTTGAAAAATTTATTACCAGGCACAGTCACTATTGGAATACTTACTATCGCTACAATAATTAAAGTACTTACTAATAATATTTTACATTTTAAAATATTAGTATTTATATATTTTAATAATTTATCTTTAAGTGAATATAAAGTTAAAACCAGGTAAGTTTGCGCAACAACTTCAAATAATATAAAAAAGAACAATATTAATCTTCTAAATATTTTATAAATACCAATATCAAAATTAACTCCTAAAAAAATAGAATGAAGAGTTAGCATTACAGCAGAAGCGATTCCAAAGAAAACAAAATGTTTAATATGTTTATGATTTTCATCAAAAGATTTAATAATATTTTTATTATAAAGCCAGTATTTTACTAATAAATAAGAAGTAAAAAACATTGCTGGTTTAAATATTAAGTAATTGGGAAAATATCTTGCAGTTCTACTTATAGAAGTTCCACCATCTAAATAAGGAAAAGTATTAAAAAGTCTATAAGGTTGATCAATTAAAAAATGTAATTTTGTTGTTATAATTAAACAGATATTTACAGCCACAAAAGGCACTATAAAGACCCATATACTTAAAGATTTAACTTTAGCTATATCACTCATAAGCTATATCACCCATACAACAGTTTAGATTTATTTTTTCTTATTTTTTTTTCTAGCTCTTCTTTTTTTAGAGCCCATTTTTCTTCGTCCTCTATGTTTTTTTGGATAACCCATATACTCCTTTAGTTCTTTTTATTGACATATTTTACGGATATAGCATTGTCATAACCACATATCAAATTTTTTATGGGCAAATCATTCAAAACATTTTTAAAACATGCAGGAAAGGATTTTTTTAATCAGTCTGTAAATCCTCCTGTAGTAAGAGCATCAACGCTTATCTTTAAATCCCTTGACGATATAAGAAAGACACAAAATAAAAGCAATAAAAATCCAATTGGTGGTCATTTTACTTATGGGAGAGAAGGATCTTCAACAACTTTTGCTTTACAGCAAATGTTAAGAGAAATAGAAGAAAGTTATCATGTTTTTTTAACACCAACGGGTTTTGGGTCAGTATTTTTAGCAATTATTAGTGTAGTTAGACCTGGTAATGAAATTCTTTTATCAGATCCAATTTATTCTCCTACACGATCATTAACAGAAAATTTTTTAAAAGAATTTAATATTAAAGCTATTTTTTACGACCCAAACAATATTAATGATTTAAAAAATAAAATATCAAAAAAAACAAAACTTATTTTTGTTGAAAATCCCGGGAGTAATACTTTTGAGTTTCAAGATTTATCTAAAATTATTTTATTAGCTAAAAAAAATAAAATTTTTACGGCAATGGATAATACATGGGGAACACCATATTTTATTAAACCCATTAAATTAGGTTTTGATATGTCAATTGTTGCAGCAACTAAATATTATTCTGGTCATGCTGATGTAATGGGAGGAAGTTTAGCAGTAAATAGAAGAGTTTTTAAATATGTTGCAAAAGTAAATAAAATTTCTGGTTTTAGACTTGGTCCAGATGATGCTTATTTAATTATCAGAGGTCTTCGAACTTTAGATATTAGGCTAGATAAGCATCAAGAAAGTGCAAAAAAAGTGGCTACTTTTTTATCTAAAAATAAAAAAGTTTTAGAAGTTCTATATCCAATTAAAAAAAACACACAAAGGTTTAAAATGTGGAATAAATATTATTCAGGAGCTTCAGGCTTACTTGGTTTAAAAATTAAATCAAAAAACAAAAGATCTGTTATTAAATTTGTTAATTCTCTAAAATTGTTTGGATATGGTTATAGTTGGGGAGGATTTGAAAGTCTTGCTTTATATCAAGACGTAAGAGAACAAGGAAATAGAAAATTTTTAAATTTGCAAAAAGATGAACATCTAGTAAGACTACATATAGGCCTTGAAGATCCAAAAGATTTAATACAAGATTTAAAGAGATCTTTGAGGTTTATAAAATGATTCAAAAAAATTTTTTTCCAAATAAAACAGCATTAGTAACTTTAATAGCCGCATGTTTAGTGGTTATCATTTCACTAGGTATTAGACAAACTTTTGGGCTTTTCTTTTTTGATTTTGAGATAGATCTTGGTTGCACTCAAACTGAATTTGGTTTTGCTATGGGTATCCAATTACTTTTTTGGGGACTGCTTGGACCTGTTTTTGGAATAATTACAGATAAATTTAGTGGGAGAGTAGCAGTATTTATAGGTTTTTTATTTTATTTAGCTGGAATTTACTTTTTAAACTATGGACCCAATACTGGATTTTGGTTTACTTTTGACTTAGGAATTTTAATTGGAATTGGTCTTGCAGCAACGGCAATAAGCATACCTGTTTCGATAGTAGCTAAACATTTTCCTTTAAACACAAGAACTATGGCCATTGGAATTGTTACAGCAGCTGGTTCTTTTGGGTATTTTGTTTCACCTTTGTATACAAGATTTGCACTAATAGAATTTGGTTGGAACACAACATTAGTTATTTTTGGAGTTATGATTTTATTTGGTTTGATTACTTCATTCTTTATATCGACTCCAATTCAAGAAATTAAACACGAAAATGCAAACAATCAAACTGCCATGCAAGCTATTAAAGAAGCATTTTCAAATAAAAGTTTTAATTATTTAACATTAGGTTTTTTTGTTTGTGGTTGGCATATAGCACTTGTAGCAACACATATTCCTATGCATATAAGGGATAAAGGTCTTGAAGATTGGACTGCAACAGCAATTTTAGCACTAATTGGATTATTTAATGTTTTTGGAACTTTGAGTAGTGGATATTTAGCTACAAGGATTAGTAAGAAAAAACTATTGAGTGCGATCTATTTGCTAAGAGGTGTTTCATTAATATATTTTATTTTTATGCCCCCAAGTACTATTAATGCGCTAATTTTTGGAATTACTTTTGGATATCTTTGGTTAGCAACAGTTCCACCAACAAATGGAATTGTTGGTCATATTTTTGGAACAAAATATATTAGCTTATTATATGGTTTTGTTTTTTTAAGCCATCAAGTTGGATCCTTTTTAGGAGCTTACTTAGGTGGATTATTCCACGATTTGTATGGTTCGCTTGATTATGCCTGGTACATTTCTATTGCTTTATCTATTTTTGCAGGTTTGATACATTTACCAATAAAAGAGAAAGCAATTGAAAGACCTCAACTCGCATAAACTGAAATTTAGCCCTTATCTGGAAAAACTTTACCAGTCAGATAAACCTTTAATAATTTATAAAGTAAAAGATGGTTATAATTTGTACACTGATTTTTCGAAAAAAATTGTACTGACTAATCATAATATAGATAAATTTTTTAATATTTTTTCTAATAAAAAAATTAAAAAAGAAACAGATCTTTATATTGGTTTTTTTGGCCATGAAATCTTATGTAACCTACTTAAAATAAAAATTAAAAATAAAAATAAACTTAATTTTTATAAAG
>CACJXT010000036.1 GCA_902597425.1 uncultured Pelagibacteraceae bacterium
AAATTGATAAAATAAAAGGTTCGCATAGCAGCGAAATAAAAAATATATTGGGATATTCTAGTAGAGAAGAAATTATCCATAAGGATGATTTGGTGAAAGTTTAAAAATGACTAAAAATTTATATATGGAAAAAATAGGTAAAAAAGCAAAAATTGCTTCCTTAAATTTATCTAATTTAAGTGTTGATAAGAGAAATTCTGTCTTAAAAAAATTTAGTCATTATCTGAAAACAAATGAAAAATTAATTTTGAATGCAAATAAAAAAGACATACTTAATGCAAAGTCTAAAAAGATTAAAGATAGTATGATTGATAGACTTAAATTAAATAGTAAAAAAATTATACAAATTAGAAATGCAATAAAAAAAATAATAAAATTTAGAGATCCTGTGGGAAAAAATTTATCTTCCTGGAAAAGACCAAATGGTTTAATTATAAAAAGGATATCAATACCAATTGGTATAATTGGTATAATTTATGAAAGTAGACCAAATGTTACGTCAGATGTTTCCGCTTTATGCTTTAAAAGCGGAAATGTAGTCATTTTACGCGGAGGATCAGAAGCATTTCATTCCAATAAAATTTTGGCTAAACTTTTTAGAAAAGCTCTCAAAAATAAAAAATGTGATGAAAATTGTGTCCAATTTGTTGAAAGTAGAGATAGACATCATGTTGATTATCTTTTATCTAAAATGAAAAATTACTTAGATTTAATCATTCCCAGAGGAGGTAAAGGCCTAGTCAAAAAAGTTTTAAAAAAATCTTCAGTTTCAATCATTGGACATTACGAAGGATTATGCCATGTCTTTGTAGACAGAGATGCAGACTTAAATACAGCAATCAAAGTTGTAAAAAATTCAAAAATGAGAAACTTTAGTATTTGTGGGGCTGCTGAAACTTTATTGATAGATAAAATGTGCCTAAAAACTCACTGTAAACCAATATTAGATCATTTAAACAAACAGGGGTGTAAAATCATTGGAGATAGAAATATAAAAAAATATATTAATGGAAAGATGAAAATTGCAACAGAAAAAGACTGGAAGACAGAGTATCTTTCACCCATAATTTCTGTGAAAAGTGTAAATGGAATAACAGAAGCTGTTAATCATATAAATCAATATGGATCTTCACATACCGACTCAATAGTAACAAAAAATAAAAAAACTGCTAAAAAATTTCTTTCAAATATTAATAGTTCTATAGCTATCCATAATGCATCAACACAATTTGCGGATGGTGGAGAATTTGGATTTGGTGCTGAGGTTGGTATATCAACAAATAAACTTCATCCAAGAGGCCCGATCGGTCTTGATCAACTTACTACTTACAAATATATTTTGGAAGGAAAAGGACAAATAAGGAAATAATTTTTTGCGAGAACCTTTTAAAAAAAATCATAAAAAAATTGGTATATTGGGGGGAACTTTTGACCCTGCTCATATTGGGCATATAAAAATATCTACAGAAGCAAAAAAAAAATTTAAGCTAGATTCTATAATTTGGGCAGTAACAAAAAAAAATCCTTTCAAAATCAAAAGCAAATTAAATTTAAATTCAAGAATTAAATATGCAAAAAAAATTATAAAAAAAAAGAAATTTATTAAAGTTAAATTTTATGAAAGTAAAATTAAATCAAATAAAACTATTGATCTTATTAATCACTTAAAAAAAATTAATAAAAAATTAGATATTTATTTTATAATGGGGGCGGACAATCTAATTAATTTTCATAAATGGTATAAATGGAAATTAATTTCAAAAAAATGTAATATTTTAGTATTTGATAGACAAGGATATAAAGCCAAATCCTTAAAATCAATTACATTTAAACTGCTTAATAATAAGAGTTTAAAGTTTGTTAAATTTAAGAAAGTTCATATTTCATCTTCTCAATTAAGAAAAATTTGATAAACTTTTAATAATTAATGGATAAAATTTTCGATCTAAAAACAATTATCTTAAATACACTAGATTCAAATAAAGCTTTAGATATAGTAAGCATTGATCTTACTAATAAAAGTTCAATAGCTGATTATATGATTATTGCTAGCGGCACCTCTTCAAGACATATTCAAGCTTTATCTGAGCAAGTTTTAGAAAAATGTAAGAGTAGTGGAATAAAAAATTGTAAAATAGAAGGTAAAGAAAGTAATGATTGGAATCTTATAGATGGCATAGATGTAATTGTTCATATATTTAATCCAGAAAAAAGAAAATTTTATGAACTTGAAAAAATGTGGTCTGAACTTATTCCTAAAGAAAAAGTATTAATATGAAAAAATTTTTTTTTATAATCTTTGTTTCTCTATTTTTTTTAAGTAAAAATTTTGCTGCCTCGAGTGAAAGTGTATATGATAAAATTGATTTATTTAGTGAAGTTCTAGATAAAATTAATAAAGAATATGTGGACGATGTAGATCAAAGTAAAGCTTTGGACGCTGCTATAAATGGTGTTTTACAATCTTTAGATCCATACTCAGCTTATATGACTCCTGACATATTTAATAAAGCGCAAGAAGAAACTAGTGGTAGATTTGGTGGACTAGGCATCGAGGTTACTATGGAGCATGGTGTTGTAAAAATTATTTCTCCCATTGATAATTCTCCCGCATCAAAGGTTGGAGTAAAAGCTGGAGACTACATTGTAAAAATTAACAACATTCAAGTACAAGGTAAATCTTTGATGGAAGCTGTTGAACTTATGAGAGGTCCTGTTGGGTCTGATATTGAAATTACTGTTCGAAGAAGAGGTGTAAAAAAAGCGTTAATATTTAATATTACAAGAGACTTTATACAAGTTCAGTCTGTTAAATTAAAACTCATAGATAATAATATTGGTTATATAAGATTAAATTCTTTTAATGAAAATAGCAGTAATCAGATAAAAAATAAATTAAAGAAACTTAGTAAAGATAATAATATTAAGGGATACATTCTTGATTTAAGAAATAATCCAGGTGGATTGTTGACACAGGCTATTAAAATTTCAGATTTTTTTTTAAATAATGGTGAAATTGTATCTACTAGAGGTAGAAAAAGTTCAGAAAATAGAAAATGGTTTGCTAAAAAAGGAGATATTATAAATGGAAAATCATTAATTGTATTAATTAATTATGGATCGGCATCTGCAGCAGAAATAGTAGCTGGTGCTTTAAAAGATCACAAAAGGGCAATTTTAATTGGTGAAAATAGTTTTGGTAAAGGATCTGTGCAATCAATTATTCCATTAAAAAATAGAGGTGCAATTAGACTGACTATATCAAAATACTATTTACCTTCTGGTCAATCAATTAACGAAGTTGGCGTTACTCCTGATATAGAAGTTGCTGAAGATTCTGAAGAATTCAAAATGGATACTAAAACTGACAATCAATTGAATTTTGCTTTGAAACTTCTTAACGGTTAATTATGAATCAAAAATTTGAAAAGCTACCACTTAGGAGTGGAGTTGGAATTGTTGTCTTAAATAAAAACAATAAAGTTTTTGTTGCAAAAAGAATAGATAATCCAAAAAATTTTTGGCAAATGCCACAAGGTGGCATTGATAATAATGAAAATTATTATTCTGCTGCATTGAGAGAATTAAAAGAAGAAACAAGCATTATAAGTGTAAAACTTATTAAAGAAATTGAAGGAAGTTTTACATATATTTTGCCAGACCATTTGATTGGTATTATTTGGAAAGGTAAATATAAAGGTCAAAAACAAAAATGGTTTGTTATGAGATTTTTTGGAAATGAATCTGAGATTAATATAAATACTAAACATCCTGAATTTTTAGACTGGAAATGGATAGATATAAATGATCTAACTAAAATAGCAGTAAATTTTAAACTTGAAGTATATAAACAAGTTAAGTCTGAAATAGAAAAAATATTAAATTAATTTAGAGTTAAAGATTTTAAAACTTCAATTTTGTGATCAATTAAATATTTTGCTTGATCGGAAATATCTGAATTTTGTACATCTTTTTCTGCTTTAGCCAAAATATTACTGACCTCTTTTTTATCTATTTTTTTAATATCAAAAATATTGCTTGTTAGTATAGATAAACAATTATTTTTAAATTCTATTATTCCATCCTCAACATAATAATTTTCTTCTTTGGAATCAGTTTCAAAAACTTTTACTAAACCAGGTTTTAAAAAAGATATTATTGATATGTGATTTTTTAAAATTCCCATTTCACCTTCATAAGCAGGAACCACTACTTCGGAAACATTTTCTTTTGATAAAAAAGACTTTTCTGGATTTACTATTTCAAGTTTAAATCCGTTGTTCATTATGCCGCCGCTTCCTTTGCCATTTTTTCAGCTTTTTCAACTGCTTCTTCTATTGTACCTACCATATAAAAAGCTGATTCAGGTAGATGATCATATTCACCTTTGCAAATCGCATCAAAACCTTTAATAGTTGATTCCAAATCAACTAGCTTTCCAGGAGAACCAGTGAACACTTCGGCTACAAAGAATGGTTGAGATAAAAATCTTTGAATCTTTCTAGCTCGCATAACTGTTAATTTATCTTCTTCAGACAATTCATCCATTCCTAAAATTGCAATTATGTCCTGCAAGGACTTGTATGTTTGTAAAATTTTTTGAACTTCTCTAGCAACTCTGTAATGTTCATCTCCTACTATTCTTGGATCTAATATTCTTGAAGTAGAGTCTAGTGGATCTACAGCTGGATAAATTCCAAGTTCTGCAATTTGTCTTGATAAAACTGTTGTTGCATCTAAGTGTGCAAATGATGTTGCTGGTGCTGGATCTGTTAAATCATCTGCTGGAACATAAATTGCCTGAACTGAAGTAATTGATCCTTTGTTAGTAGTAGTAATTCTTTCTTGTAGGTTACCCATATCCGTTGCAAGAGTTGGTTGATATCCAACTGCTGAAGGAATTCGACCCAGAAGAGCTGACACTTCTGATCCAGCTTGAGTAAATCTAAAAATATTATCGACAAAAAATAATACATCTTGACCTTCTTGGTCTCTAAAATATTCAGCCACTGTTAAACCTGTTAAACCTACTCTTGATCTTGCTCCTGGAGGTTCATTCATTTGGCCATATACCAATGCTGCTTTAGATCCCTTACCTTCTGGTTTAATTACACCAGAGTCGATCATTTCATGATAAAGATCATTTCCTTCCCTAGTTCTTTCACCAACGCCTGCAAAAACTGAAAACCCTCCATGTGCTTTAGCAATATTATTAATTAATTCCATAATGATAACTGTTTTACCAACTCCTGCACCTCCGAATAAGCCAATTTTTCCTCCTTTGGCATATGGAGCTAACAAGTCTACTACTTTAATTCCTGTGACCAAAATTTCTGTTTCTGTTGATTGTTCTGTAAAAGATGGTGCCGGTCTATGAATTGGCCAGCTATCTTTTGTTTTTACTGGACCTTTTTGATCAATTGGTTCACCTATTACATTTATAATTCTTCCTAATGTCTCAGGTCCTACAGGAACTTTTATTGGTGTTCCAGTATCTATTACTTCATCGCCTCTTTTAAGACCTTCGGTCCCATCCATAGCAATTGTTCGTACACTTGATTCACCAAGATGCTGAGCAACTTCTAAAACTAATCTGCTATCTTGTATTTTGCATTCTAATGCAGTTAATATTTCGGGAAGTTTTCCTTCAAATTTTACATCTACAACTGCCCCAATAACTTGTGTTACTTTTCCTTTATTGCTCATAATTTATAAACTTTCTGCTCCTGATATTATTTCAATTAATTCTTTTGTAATGGCAGCTTGTCTACTTCTATTATAATTAATAGTTAATTTATCAACCAATTCACCAGCATTTCGAGTTGCACTATCCATTGCAGTCATTCTAGAACCTTGTTCGCTGGCAGAATTTTCTAACATTGCCTTAAATATTTGTGTTGAAATATTTTTTGGTAATAAATTCGATAAAATTTCATCTTCTTCTGGTTCAAATTCATAATTGTCTTCTACTGAATTTTTTTTAATTTCATTAGATTTAAGAGGAATTATTTGTTGTTCTTGAGGAATTTGTGTAATTACATTTTTAAATTGATTATAAAAAATTGTACACATATCAAATTCATTTTTCTCAAACAGTTCAATAATTTTTTTACCAGCAATCTCAGCGTCTAAATAATTTGCCACTTTTGAATTTTTAAATGAAATTTTTTCAATTATTTGGCTTCCATAAACCCTTTTCAATTGATCATATCCCTTAGACCCTACAGTAATAATTTTTAAACTTTTCCCTTCTGATTTTATTTTTTTAAAAAAAGATTTTGCTTTTTTCACTATATTTGAATTAAATCCTCCACACAAACCTCTGTCTGCTGTTAACACAACGCATAAATGAACCTTATCGGCACCTGTGCCCGTTAGTAATTTAGGAGCATTTTCTTTATCAGTTATACTATTTGATAAATTCAATATTATATTGTTCATTTTTTCTGAATAAGGTCTTCCTTTTTCTGCATTTTCTTGTGCTTTTCTTAATTTTGCAGCCGCAACCATTTGCATCGCTTTTGTAATTTTTTGCGTTGATTTAACACTTTTAATTCTTTTTCTAAAATCGTCTAAACTTGGCATATTAAGATTTAAAGTTTTTTTTCAATTCTTCGATTAATTTAATAAGAGTTTTTTCAGTTTCTTCTTCTAGTTTTCCAGTTTTTTTAATTGCATCAAAAATTTCCGGATTCTCTGAATTACACTTGGTTAAAATTTTATTTTCAAATTCACTTATATCTTTTAATTCAATATCATCTAAATAGCCTTTAACTCCACAAAATACTGAAATAACCTGTTCAGCTACTGACATTGGTGAATATTGTTTTTGTTTTAATAATTCCGTTAACTTTGAACCCCTATTTAATAATCTTTGGGTAGAAGCATCTAAATCTGAACCAAATTGAGCAAAAGCTGCCATTTCTCTATACTGTGCAAGTTCTAATTTAATTGATCCTGCAACTTTTTTCATTGCCTTCGTTTGCGCTGCAGAACCAACCCTTGAAACTGATAAGCCGACATTCACAGCTGGTCTAATACCTTGATTAAATAAATCTGTTTCTAAAAATATTTGACCATCGGTAATAGAAATAACATTGGTTGGAATATAAGCTGATACATCGCCAGCCTGAGTTTCTATAATTGGCAAAGCTGTTAATGATCCACCACCATTCTTATCATTTAATTTTGCAGCCCTTTCTAACAATCTACTATGTAAATAAAAAACGTCTCCAGGATAAGCCTCACGTCCTGGTGGTCTTCTTAGTAAAAGTGACATTTGTCTATAAGCTACAGCCTGTTTAGATAAATCATCATAAATGATTAGTGCATGCATGCCATTATCTCTAAAATATTCGCCAATTGTACATCCTGTATATGGAGCTAGAAATTGTAATGGTGCAGGTTCTGAAGCTGTTGCGGAAACAATAGTTGTGTATTCCATAGCTCCAGCATCTTCTAAAGTTTTTACTATTTGAGCAACAGTAGATCTTTTTTGACCGATCGCTACATATATACAGTACAATTTTTGTTTCTCATCTCCTGACTTATTAATTTCTTTTTGATTAATAATTGTATCAATAGCAACTGCTGTTTTTCCAGTTTGTCTATCCCCAATAATTAATTCACGTTGACCTCTTCCAACTGGAATCAAACTATCAATTGCTTTTAACCCAGTCTGCACTGGCTCTGATACTGACTGTCTTGGAATAATACCAGGTGCTTTAACTTCAACTCTATCTCTTTTTAATCCTTTGTCTAATACGCCTTTTCCATCAATTGGGTTTCCTAACCCATCAAGAACTCTACCTAATAATTCTTTACCAACTGGCACATCAACGATTGCTCCTGTTCTTTTAACCGTATCTCCTTCTTTAATTGCTTTATCATCACCAAAAATTACAACACCAACATTGTCACTTTCTAAATTTAAAGCCATTCCTTTAGATCCATCAGAAAATTCAACCATCTCACCTGCTTGAACATTGTCTAAACCATAAATTCTTGCAATACCATCTCCAACAGATAATACTTGACCAACTTCTGTTACTTCAGCTTTATCTCCAAATTTTTTAATTTGCTCTTTTAATATTTTTGTTACTTCTGAAGGATTTATTTCCATTTAAGCCTCTATCATTTTATTTTCTAACTGTTGTAATTTATTTTTAATTGAAGTGTCAATCATTGTGCTACCCACTTGAATAATTAAACCTCCAATTAAACTTGGATCAAATTTATATTGTAGT
>CACJXT010000037.1 GCA_902597425.1 uncultured Pelagibacteraceae bacterium
TATAATTAAAAAGTAGAACTAAAATTAACAAAAATGATTAAATCTAGTTCAAAAATTAATACATTCGGATCGTATATTCGACATTTAAGAATTAAAAATGATATAGGTCAAAGAGAGTTGGCAAAAATTATTGGAGTTGCTCCCTCATACTTGAACGATATAGAAAAAAATAAACGCAAGGCTCCTAGATTAGACATTATAAAAAAGTTATCTGATATATTAAAAGCAGATTTAAATTTATTAAATGATTTAGCTGGTAATTCAAAAAAAACTATAGCCCCAGATATTGCAGATTTTATTGAAAATAATCCAAAAGTTATTTCATTATTGCGAGCTTTAAAAAGTAGTGAAATTAGTGATGATGAAATTTTCAATATTGAAAAGAAAATAAGTGAATTAAAAACTAAAGTTTTAATCGTCGCAGCCGGTTTAGGAAGTAGATTAAAAAATCATACACAAAATATACCCAAATGTATGTTAGATTTTGGTGGAAAAACATTATTAGAAAGACAATTGGTAGCTTATAGAGAGTCTGGATTAAATAATATCTCCCTTATAAGAGGTTATAAAAAAAATAAAATTAATTATAAAAAAATTAAATATTTTGATAACAAAAATTATGAAAATAACAACATATTGAATTCTATTTTTTATGGAGAAAAAGCTATAAATGGAAATGTTATAATATCATATTCAGATATATTGTTTGAATCTAGTGTAGTACAACGTTTATTAGAATCTGATCACGATATATCAGTAGTTGTTGATATTGATTGGAAAGGTTATTACGTTAATCGTAAAGAACACCCGTTAGAAGAAGCCGAAAATGTTATTTTCAATTCAAATAATGAAGTTGTTAAGATTGGTAAAATAGCTACTGAAAAACAAGAAGTACACGGTGAATTTATTGGTATGATGAAATTAACTCATCATGGTTCTCAAATTTTCAAGCAGAATTTTCATAGAACAAAAAAACTTTATTGGAACAAACCTTTTCAACGAGCAAAAACTTTTCAGAAAGCATATTTAACAGATATGATTCAAGAACTGGTAGATATAGGAATTAAAGTTCACTGTGTTATTATTGAAAGAGGCTGGAAAGAAATTGATACAGTTGAAGATTATCAGAAAGCTCTTAAAGAATTTAAGCAATAGTGTAACAAAAATTTAACATTTTTACCTAAAAAAAAAGGTTGACATCATTTACTTTAAAGTGTTATTACGTTAGCGAACATTAATAACACTTTAAAAAATGATGAAATTAATATGATTTATTTTAAAAGAATATTTTTAATACTTATAATATTTTCTTTTTTTACAAATATCCAAGCAGAAACAAAAAAATTTAATATGGTTTTTGTGCCTGCAAGCGAAAAAGGAGATGAAAGTGATTACGTTAATTTAATTTCAATTGTTGAGAAAATCACTGGATTTGAAATTAAAACTGTAAAAGTTACAGATTATAATGCTGCAGTAGAAGCTATGAGGGCAGGAAGAGCTCATATCGCTTGGTATGGTGGAAAAACATACATTAAGGCTGCAGAGATAGCTGACGCAGAGGCATTTGCAGCAGGAGTTAGACCTGGTGAGAAAGATGCGGGTTATTTTGCATACTTTGTAGTAAAAAAAGATAGCAAAATAAAAAAATTCTCAGATGTTAAAGGTAAAGTTTTATCTCTTAATAGCATAGGTTCCACAAGTGGTGATTTAATTCCTCAAGTCGAGCTAGCAAAAATTAATTTATCTACTATCAACAAAGATCATTTCAAAAATGTATTTTATGCTGGAAGTCACGATGCCTGTTTGTTGGCGGTTTTAAATAACAAGTCTGATGTTTGTGGTATGAGTTCAAGAAACTTTGAAGCTCGTTTAGCAGATAATACCTTTAAACTGGATCAGGTAAGAATTATACATAAATCTGATCGCGTTCCTCCTCCACCGCTAGCTTACTCTAAAAGAATTTCTCTTGAAGATAGAAAAAAAATTAAAGAAGCGGTACTGGAAGCTCATAAGCATGGTGAAATAGGTGGTTATGGTGGAAAAATGTCTCACTACATATCGGTTAAAGATTCAGACTATGATGTTTTGCGAAATGTTGTGGCCTTACTGAAGAAAAATAAAAATTAGGAAAATTTTTTTAAATATGCTTGAAATAAAAAATCTCAAAAAAACTTTTGAAGGTGGAACTGAAGCTCTTAGAGGAGTTAATTTAAAAGTAAACAAAGGCGAGTTTTTATCTGTATTAGGTCCAAGTGGATCTGGTAAAACTACTTTATTGAGAAGTATCAATGGTTTAGAAAATATTGATAGTGGAGAAATATTTTTTGATAGTGAAAAAATAAATAAAATTCACTTGCCAGAAGTTCAAAAAAAAACAGGAATGATTTTTCAAGAATTTAATTTAGTAAATAATTTATCAACAATTAACAATGTGTTAACTGGTCTTTTAAATTCAAGCAGTAAATTTTTATCAATGTTTTATTTATTTGCGAAAGAACAAAAATTAGAAGCTTTAAAAGCATTAGAAACTGTGGGTCTTCTGGATAAAGCATATAATCGAGCAGATGAACTTTCTGGAGGACAAAGACAAAGAGTTGGTATTGCAAGGGCTATAATAAAAAAACCAACATTATTATTAGCAGATGAGCCAGTTGCAAGTCTAGACCCTAAGGCGGCAGATCTAATTATGTCGTTATTAAAAAAAATTAATAAAGAATTTAAAATAACTATTATATGTAATTTGCACCAGATAGAACTTGCTGCCAAGTATTCGGATAGAATAGTTGGTTTGCTAGAAGGATCAATTATGTTTGATAAATTAGCCACAAATATCAATAGAACAAGCATTAACCATATATATAAATAAATGACTAGTAAAAATATTCTTAAATTAGAAATAAATAATAAAACAAAACATCTTGAAAAGCACTTAAGGCCACAATGGTCATGGAAAACATTTATTTTTATTTTTTCACTGATATCTGTTTTAACTTTTATTATAATTGATTTGGAAATAAATTTTATCGTATTATTTTCTGATTCTTCGAAGTATTTTGGAGACATTTTTAACAGAATGTTGCCTCCAGATTTTTCAAATTTTAAAAATTTAATTTATTCAATGTTTGAAACAATCGAAATAGCATTTTTAGGAACTTTTATTGCTATATCCTTGTCAATTCCGGTTGGACTACTTTCTGCAAGAAATTTAGCGCCTAATTATGGAGTTTTTTTAGTTGCAAGAACTGTAACAATTTTTTTTAGAGCAATTCCTGAATTTATTATTGCCATGATACTTGTTATTGCAATTGGTTTTGGTGCAATACCAGGTGTGCTTGCTTTGGGTATTCATACGATGGGATTTTTAGCAAAATTTTATGCTGAAGATATTGAACATGTTAATAAAGGTCCAATTGAAGCATTGAAATCTTCAGGTGCATCTAAAAGACAGATCATATCTTTTGCAGTAATACCTCAAATCATTCCTTCATTTATTGCAAATAATTTATATATTCTTGATCGTAATATTAGAATGGCTACTATGCTTGGAATTGTTGGAGCAGGTGGTATTGGATATGAATTACAATCTTCCTTTAGAATGTTCGAATATCAGAAAGTTTCAGCAATAATAATTATAATCTTTATTACTATCTTTGTAATAGATCACCTGTCTTCATTCATACGTTCTAAAGTTAACTGAGTTTGTAATACACTCAAATTTAACTTTTATATTGATATGAAAATTTTATAGTAATAGCTTTATTTTAGTTAAAGTTATAATTAAAAACAATTTATTATGGATGCGCACGTTTTTTATATCATTCTCCTTGCTTCTTTTATTCATGCTACTTGGAATGGCATGGTCAAAAAATATCCTGATAAGGTAATTGCAATATCTGGTATCGTATTTGGACATGTGCCATGTTCTTTAATTGCTATAATAGTTTTGCCTGCTCCTTCAATAGAAAGTATTCCTTATATAATTGTTAGTGCATTTATTCATCAAGGTTATCAATGGTATTTACTAAGTGCTTATCAACTAGGAGATCTTACCAAAGTTTATCCAATTGCCAGAGGTTTTGGACCTATTGTTGCAAGCATTATTTCAATTATATTTTTAGGCTTAATAATTCATAATGTTGCAATTTTATCAATTTTGTTAATTTGTTTCGGAATAATGTCAGTTGGTATTTTTGATCAAGGTTATTTTAAAAATATAAACATATTAAAATATTCATTGTTAACTGGTTTTTTTATAGGATTGTATTCACTTGTTGATGGTTATGGTGCTAGGGTAAGTTTATCGTCTGTTACTTATATGAGCTGGTCATTTATAATAGGCTCATTAATGTGGTCAATCATATTAAAAATTAAAAATTATGAAAGTGTATTTAAAAAAGTCATAAACAAAGGAAAAAAAATTTTTTTTATCGGAGGCACATTGTCATATCTTATTTATATTATTGTTGTATGGGGATTTACTAAGGCTCCAATACCGATGGTAGGTGCTTTAAGAGAATCTAGTATTCTTTTCTCAATATTTATTGGATATTTCTTTTTAAAAGAAAAAATTACTTTAACGAAGATAATTTCAATTACATTAATTGTAGTAGGAATAGCTAGTTTAAAACTAGCATAATATATTAATCAATTTTTATTTCTTTAACTAATAATAAAGATATTAAAACAATATTGTTAAAATAATCTAAATCACTTTTTTGATATTTTTAAATAATTGATTAACTAAACTAGATATAGTTTTTTGAAAATTATTTTCAACTACTATGTCTGGAGACTTTGGAAACTCTGGTTTTATATTTTTTCCTACAATATTTTTATGTTTTCCTTTATAAAAAAATTTTTTTTTAAGTTTAATAATTTTATCTATATCTGACAGTATGTATATTTCTACATAATTTTGAACATTTGATCTATTCCACTTTCTAACTTTGTGAAATAGACTCACGGTAGAAAAAATCACGTTAATTTTTTTATCAGTTACGTGTTTACAAAATTTTGCATAATTTAATGCGTAAATTAATCTTTTCCTTTTTGAAAATTTATTATAATTAAATATTTTTCTTAAATCGTCACCAGAAATAGTTAATGTTGGACCATATTTATAAGAAATTTTATGTTTAATCTTTTCTGCAATTGCTGTCTTTCCGGATCCAGACAAACCAGTTATATAAAATAAAATACCTTTTTTTTTATTAGTATTCTTCATGTAAATTTTTTATCCCTTCTTCAAATAAAATTAATGGTAATAAAAAAAATTAATATTAAATAATTTTTTAATTAAAAATTTTATATCATCAATTAAAAATAATGGAATAAAATGTATTTTTTTAATAAATTTAGGCTCTTGTTTTAATAGCGGAATAATTTTTTTCTTACTTTGAATCCATTTATTGTAATTTAACTCAGCATATTTTTTTCTATACTCGTAGTTTTCAATTATATCTTTAGTGTTTATTTTGTCTGTAGTTTTTTCATCAAATAAGAAGCCTACTTTTTTTTCAGGGACATATTCATTCATTGTAGAATCATTGTAACCAACAACAAACATACCTTTTGATACAGCTTCGACGATAGTAATACCAATTCCCTCTTTTTTTCTTGGGGCAATAAATACATTACATTTCTCAAATAAACTTAAATATTCATTTTTTTTCAAAAATTTTTGATCTATTAAATTAATATTATAATTTTTATTTTTGATTAAATTTTCATCATTAATTATTTTAGTTCCAGGGTCAGCTTTAGGAAAATATACTATTTGATTTATGTCTTTTTGATTAAATAAATGTAACCAATCTTCAATTTTTATCCTTCCTCGATCCCAAAAGAAAATATTCAGTTTTTCTTGTTGGTCGATTGGAGAACAAAAATTTGGTTTTATAAAATAATTTAATTTAAGAGTATCAACTTCTTCTTTTCCAATACTTTGAGTAATTTTGTCTGAAAATTCTAATACTTTGATACCTAAATTTGATATTTGTTTCCAAAAGATCGACTTTAAAAAAGAACTTCTGAAATTTAAGGCATCATACATAGGTGCCCACATAATTTTTTTTTTTTCCAATTTTTTCATAATCTGATGTGGAAACATTACGTGGAAAAAAAAAATATATTCAAATTTATTAATTTCATTTAACGGTATTTTATCTTTTGGCTTCCACCAAAAATCAGTTATTTCGAATTCTTCAGAGAGTATTTCTCTTAAAAAATCACCACTTCTAGTAGATTGATGACTCCAATAATCAACATAGGCTAAACGATTTTTTTCCATTAATACTAAATTTTAAGTATTTTTTTTATTTTAGAATCATTTTCACGAATCCATTTTATCACTTTGTCCAGTCCTTCTGAAATTTTAATTTTTGGTGACCAATTAAGATCTTTTTTTATTTTAGAAATATTTGAAATATATATTTTTTGATCACCCGATCTCCATTTAAATTTTTCATATTTATTCTTTTTTTTTAATTTTTTTTCTAAAATATCAATTAATTCAATTATACTTAAAGAATTTTTTACTCCGCCACCAACATTATATGTTGTATTTATATTTTTTTTTGATTTAGATAATTTTAAAAAAAGTTTAACTAAATCATTTATAAAAAGTACATCTCTAACTTGTTTTCCATTTCCAAAAATTTTTATTTTTTTTTCAAAGTATGATAAAATTGTTATCCATGTCACCCAGCCATGATCTTCAATACCAAATTGCATGTTTCCATATATACAACTCATTCTTAATACAACTGTATCTAAACCATAAATTCTAGAATAATCTCTAACATATTGATCTGCTGAACCCTTTGAACATCCATATGGAGAAAGAAAATCCAGAGGTTGATTTTCATCAATACTTTTAATTTTATGTGAATAGCTATATCGTTTTTTACCTTGAGTTATTTTTTTTTTTGAAATATTTCCGTAAACTTTATTTGTTGAAATATTAATTAACCTTGTTTTTTTGCTAAAAAGCCTAATGGATTCTAAAATATTAATAGCACCAAGCACATTTGAATTAAAATCAGTTCTTGGATCTATTACTGATTTTGTAACTGCAACTTGACCTGCACAATGTATTAATAAGTTTGGTTTTATTTTTTTTATAATTTTAGAAGTAGAGCTATAATTAGAAACATTAACTTTATAAAAAGTTAATTGTATATTTTTTTTTAATTTCGATAAATTGTCTTTGGATCCTTTTCTTGATAGATTATCAATTAAATATATTTTCCATTTATTTTTAGCAAAATGTAAAGCTGAATTTGAACCTATAAAACCTGCACCTCCAGTAATTAGAATTTTTTTCATATAAATCGTTTATAATTATTTTATTTGGTAAACAAACTTTGAGATAAAATTCATCTTTGAGTAAATATTATATTTTGTTTTTTTAGTCAATAAAGGATAATAAAGTATCATCTTTTATTACAATTGTTTCAAAAATAAAACTCAACACTGGCATCATAAAATATAAAGTATCTCCTCCTAAGTTCTGAGCTTTGTCATTTCTACAACTATAATCAAATAACTATTAAATTAACGATAAGATAATTTAAATTATTAACTATTGTATGCTAGCTTGAGATTTGTCTTCTTTTTTACTCTCTGAAATGTTCTCTACTTCATTCCATTCAATCTTTTTTAATTCATTATTTAACGCAATTTTTAAAACTTCATCTACATTATCAACTGCAGAAATTTTTATGTCCTCTCTTACTTTCTTAGGTATATCAACAAGATT
>CACJXT010000038.1 GCA_902597425.1 uncultured Pelagibacteraceae bacterium
GTTGCTAAGCATCACTACCTTCAAAAACTTTTTTTTGATAAAATTGAAATATATGTGCAAACACAAAATATAGTAAAAACGTAAAAATTAAATTTATTAATAAGCTGATATAATTTATTTTAAATAAAAAAAATAAAGTTAATAATGAGTATGTAAAAGAATTGACTACTAAAATAGTTAATAAAAAAAACATCCAATCTTTGAATAAATTTGGTCGTAAGGTTATATTTCTAAGATATGCAGCAAAACCACAAATTAATAAATATGCTAAACTACTTATACCAAGTGGAAAACCTACAACGACATCATTAATTATGCCTGCAATAAAAATAAATCCATAACCTAAGCTTTCAGTTTTTTTTAAGCTCCAATAAAAAATTAAAATGTAAGTAAAATTAAAAGAAAATAAAGTAAATTCCATATAATTAAAATCAAATTCATTTAAAGCTGAAATTAAAAGCAGAAATAAAGGAACATTACGAAGTAAGCTACCAAAAATTTTTACTTTTGAAAATTCAGATTGAGTCATTTAGTTACCTCTGTTTCATATGATACAATTTTTACAAACTTTAATTGTGAAAAATCAGAGAAGAAGCTAACCTTTTGTTCAATATCTAAATCATTATTTTCAATTATACCAATTGGAATGCCTGATTTAAAAAGACCACCTGAACCTGATGTATAAACTACATTTTCTTTACCTAAATTGTATTTTGCCTTTGTATATTGAATAATGCCACTATATTGACCTGTGCCAGATAAAATTGCTTCTATGCTTCCTGGTTCAATAGTTACTGGTATCTTGCTGTTTAAATCAGACAACAATAATACTCTTGCTGTTGAAAAATTAATTTCAACCACTTTGCCAATAAGATAATTGTTATCTAAAACAGCCATTCCTAATTTTATACCCTCTGAACTTCCTTTGTTAACAACTATTGATCTTAGGAAAGGACTTTCTTTATCAATTAAAATTTTTGCAATTATTTCTTCTGATTCAACAATGTAATCATCTACTACTTGTTTCAACCTTTTATTCTCTGAAATAATAAAATCATTTATTCTATCTTGTGCTTTAAGTTTTTTTAATTCTGATTTAACTTTTGAATATTCGTTATAAAAATTGAAATGGTCTTGAATTGTCAAGTAAGTTTTTTTAATATAATTTTCTGGAACAGAAATAATAAAAGAAGATCGATAAATTATTTCTCTAATCGAAATTTTTGCATAATCGATTGGTTTAAAATTTTGTCTTCCTAACACTAAAAGTATTAATGAAAAAAAAATTAAGACAATTAATGAAAACCTTTGTTTTGTTTCTTTTTTTAGAAATGCTGAACGGATTGCTATTATAAAATCGTCTCTGCCACCAGCTTCCATCGTTTTTAATATTCAGACAATACAGTAGAAAATATTTCCTCTTGATCTAATGCTTTACCTGTTCCCATGGCAACACATGCTAGAGGATCATCAGCAATGTGAACTGGTAAGCCTGTTTCTCTAGAAAATCTTTTATCTATGTTTTTTAATAAAGCTCCACCACCAGTCAAGGTTAAACCCATATCAACTAAGTCTGCTGATAATTCAGGAGGTGTATTTTCTAATGCATCTTTTATTCCATTTACTATATCTATTAAAATATTATCTAAAGCTTCTGCTGAATCTTCTTCTGTAATATTAACCTCTTTAGGTGTTCCAGATCTTAAATCTCTGCCTTTGACTGGATAGGTATTATTATTGCTTGGTACTGCAGTTCCAATTTCTTTTTTAATTTTTTCTGCAGTGCTATCTCCAATCATTAAGTTGTATTCTTTTCTCATGTAATTTTGTAATGCGTGATCCATTGCGTCTCCAGCTATTCTTAGTGATTTTGAATAAACAACTCCACCTAATGACATAACTGCTATTTCAGTTGTTCCACCACCAATATCAACAACCATCGAGCCTGTTGCTTCTGATATAGGTAGACCAGCTCCAATTGCTGCTGCAATCGGCTCCTCAATTAATTGAACTCTTCTAGCTCCAGCTGCAAGTGCACTATCTTGAATTGCTTTTCTTTCAACTGGTGTTGATCCAGTTGGCACACAAATTAAAATTCTTGGATTAGCAAATGTACTTCTTTTGTGAACTTTTTTAATGAAATGTTTAATCATTTCCTCAGTCACTATAAAATCTGCAATTACACCATTTTTCAAAGGTCTAATTGCACTAATATTTCCGGGCGTTCTTCCCAGCATAGTTTTCGCTTCATCACCAACAGCAAGAACAGATTTTTTTCCCTTGTTATCAACTACAGCAACTACGGATGGTTCGTTAAGCACTACTCCTTGTCCTTTTAGTACAACAAGTGTATTTGCTGTTCCAAGATCTATAGCCATATCTTGACTCCAAATTTTTGATATTTTGTCCAATAATTGCATTTATATTCCTTTCATTTTTTCAGTTTTTAAATTTTTTTTTATCTCAGTGTTTTCAGGGGCAAAGTTTCTTTTTCTTTTTATAATCATTTTATTTAATGCATTAATATAAGCATTTGCTGATGCAACTAGAGTATCGGTATCGGCTGCTTGTCCAACTGTAGTTTTACCTTCTTCTTCAATTCTTACGCTCACAGTTGCCTGTGCATCAGTTCCTTCTGTTACAGCATGTACCTGGTAAAGCTGCAGAGTAACTTCGTGTGGATACAATTTTTTTATAGACTTAAATATAGCATCAACAGGTCCATCACCTGTCTCTGAAGTGCTTTTAATTTCTCCATAAATTTCTAAAGTCATTTCTGCTCTTTGCGGTTCTCCGGTTCCAGCAAAAACTTTTAAAGATTTAAGAATAATTACATTATCGTCTTTAATTAAACTATCATCAACTAATGCAACAATGTCTTCATCATAAATATGTTTTTTTTTATCTGCTAAGACTTTAAATTTTCCAAATGCTGTTTGAATGACATCATCTGTGATATCAACGTAACCAAGACTAACTAATTTATCTTTAAATGCATGTCTACCAGAATGTTTACCCATAACTAATGAACTTTGTTGAACTCCAACACTTTCTGGAGTCATAATCTCATAAGTATTTCTATTTTTAAGCATTCCATCTTGATGAATGCCTGCTTCATGTGCAAAAGCATTTTTACCAACAATTGCTTTATTAAACTGAACTGGAAAACCAGTTGCATTAGAAACAATTTTTGATGCTTTGCTTAAAAGAGTTGTGTTAATACCAGTTTCATATGGCATTAAATCAGGTCTTGTCTTCATTGCCATTACCACTTCTTCCAAAGCAGCATTGCCTGCTCTTTCTCCAATTCCATTTATTGTACATTCTATTTGTCTAGCGCCTGCTTGTACACCTGCTAAAGAGTTTGCTACTGCTAAACCTAAATCATTATGACAATGAGTGGATAAAATTGCTTTATCAATATTTGGAACCTTATTTAATAAAGTTTGGATAATTTTTGTAAACTCAGACGGTACAGTATAACCAACTGTATCAGGAATATTTATTGTTTTAGCTCCACATTTAATTGCAAGTTCAACTGTCTTACACATATAATCCATATCTGTTCTTGTTCCATCTTCGCATGACCATTCAACATCATCAGTAAATTTTCTTGCATAGGTAACATGCTCTTTTACTGAATCGTATACTTGTTCCTTTGTCATATTTAATTTGTGCTTCATATGAAGAGGGCTAGTTGAAATAAAAGTGTGAATTCTAAATCTCGGCGCATGTTTTAGTGCCTCATAGCATCTATCAATATCTTTTTTTGAATGTCTTGAAAGACCTGCTGGAATAGAATTTTTTAAAATTTTACTTACTTCGGTTACTGCTTCAAAATCACCAGGAGAAGCAATTGGAAATCCAGCTTCTATAATATCAATTCCAAGTTCATCAAAAACTCTTGCTATTTGAATTTTTTCTTCCAAACTCATTGAAGCACCAGGCGACTGCTCACCATCACGCATTGTAGTATCAAAAATATATACTCTGTTTTTATCAGTCATTACTGTAAATTTTTTAGCCTATATATAATACAATCTCCCCTGGAGATTGCAAAATATTTTGAGCATTTTAGCTCAAAATTAACACATTAATCTATTTCTTGTCGCTATCGATGAGTTTCTTCTTAGAAATCCACGGCATCAAAGCTCTAAGTCCAGCTCCAACTTTTTCAACTGGATGCTCCGCTAGCTTTTCTCTAGTCTTTAAAAAGTTTTTTTGACCATTCTTGCACTCATCCATCCATTGTTTAGTAAACTTACCTGACTGGATATCAGTCAATACTTCTTTCATTCGTTTTTTTGTTTCTTCTTTGTTAATAATTTTTGGACCTGTAACATACTCTCCGTATTCAGCTGTATTTGAAATTGAATAATTCATATTAGCAATTCCACCTTCATATATTAAATCAACAATTAATTTAACTTCGTGGACAGTTTCAAAATATGCCATCTCTGGTTCATAACCAGCTTCAACTAAAGTTTCATAACCATTTTTAATTAACTCAACTAGCCCCCCACATAATACAGTTTGTTCACCAAATAAGTCTGTTTCAACTTCATCTTTAAATGTGGTTTCTATAATTCCAGATCTTCCGCCACCAACTGCAGAAGCATACGACATAGCAAGTTCTCTTGCTTTACCAGAACCATTTTGATGTACTGCAAATAAACACGGAACCCCAGCTCCTTTTTCGTATTCACTTCTCACCAAATGTCCTGGACCCTTTGGTGCTACCATAAATACATCTAAGTCTTTTCTTGCTTTAATTAAATCATAATGAATATTCAAACCATGAGCAAAAGCTATAGAAGTTCCTTCTCTAACTCTTTGTTCAATATGATTTTTATAAATTGTAGCTTGTAATTCATCTGGAGTTAAGATCATAACTATATCAGCCCACTCTGCAGCATCAGATAAATTCATTACTTTTAATCCTTTTGACTCAGCTTTTGCTTTGCTTTGCGATCCATCTCTAAGAGCAACAACAACTTCTTTAACTCCACTATCTTTTAAATTAAGAGCATGAGCATGACCTTGACTTCCATAACCAAATATAGCAATTTTTTTACCTTTGATTAAATTTACATCTGTGTCTTTTTCATAAAACATTTTCATAATTTTCTCCTTATTTAAATATTTGTGATCCTCTTGTCATTGCAATTGCTCCAGTTCTTGAAGCACTGACAAGTCCAAGTGTTTTTAAATTTTTCGTTATTTTATCTATCTCTCTCCTTAAAGCTGTAATTTGAATTACAACTGATTTATTTGTTTTGTCCAATATTACAACATTATAATTTTTGCAAGCTTTTAAGGCTTTTTTTCTTTTAGAATTATTACCAACAACCTTTAATAAAGCCATTTCTTTAAATATTACATTTTTATCTTCTCTTCTAAAATCAGCAACTTTATGCACTGGGACAAGTTTTTTCAATTGTAATTTAATTTGTTCTATAACCTCCGGTGTTCCTGTGGTTACAATTGTAATTCTAGAAATATTTAATTTTGGATCGACCTCAGCTACTGCTAAAGATTCAATGCTATATCCCCTGCTTGAAAATAAACCTGCAACTCGTGCTAAAACTCCAGCTTCGTTATCAACCCATACCACAATTATATGTGTATCTAACTTTCCTTGTTTACCCGGAATACTATAAGCAGATTTTGATTTAGCCATTAAACTAAAGTTTTTCCTTTCCTAGATATTTTTGTTTCTTTCTGGTCCTTTGATCCTAAAAGCATTTGATTATGTGGTTTTCCAGAAGGTATCATTGGAAAACAATTTTCTTCTTTATCAACCATACAGTCAAAAATAACTGGTCTATCGGTGTTAATCATTTCAATAATTTTATCGTCTAGTTCATCAGGTGTTTTTGCTCTAATTCCAACACAACCATAAGCTTCTGCTAATTTCACAAAATCAGGTAGCGCTGCAGTGTAGCTTTCGGAATAGTTTTTTTCATGAAGAAGTTCCTGCCATTGTCGAACCATTCCCATGTATTCATTATTTAAAATAAAAATTTTTATTGGTAGGCTGTATTGAGCTGCAGTAGACATTTCTTGCATTGTCATTAAAACTGATGCTTCTCCTGCAATATCAATTACAAGTTTGTTTGGATGTGCTACTTGAACTCCAACTGCAGCTGGTAAGCCATACCCCATTGTACCCAAACCACCTGATGTCATCCAACGATTGGGCTTATCAAATTTATAATGTTGTGCTGCCCACATTTGGTGTTGGCCAACTTCAGTTGTTATATATGTTTCTTTATTTTTTGTTAGTTCATAAAGTCTTTGAACTGCATATTGTGGTTTTATTGTTTTAGTACTATTAACAAAGTCAAAAGATTTTATAGATCTCCATTTTTGAATTTTTTCCCACCATTTAGAAATCTTTTGCTTGTTTGATTTTGCAAAATTTGGTTTTACTTTTTTTATAGTTTTAATTGTGGAACTTAAAACTTGAGTAACATCCCCAACAATTGGTAAACCTACTTTTACATTTTTATTTATAGAAGATGGATCTATATCGATATGAACTTTTTTAGATTTTGGTGAAAATTCATCTATCTTTCCTGTTATTCGATCATCAAATCTTGCACCAATATTAATCATTAAATCACAATGATACATTGCATTGTTTGCTTCATAAGATCCATGCATACCAAGCATACCTAAAAATTGATTATCATTTCCTGGAAAAGCTCCAAGTCCCTGAAGTGTTGAAGTGATAGGAAAACCTGTTAACCTTACTACTTCTCTTAAGAGCTCACTCGCTTTTGGTCCAGAATTAATAACACCACCTCCAGTATAAAAAACTGGTTTAGAAGCTCTGTTCATTAATTTTATTAATTCATCAATATCTTTTTGTGTAAATTGATTATGAACTTTTCCATTTAATTTTTTTTGTTTTTTATATTTTTTATAACTTGTTTTTTGAAATTGAATATCTTTAGGAATATCAACCAAGACAGGACCTGGCCTTCCAGTTGTTGCAACTTCAAAAGCTTTATGGATTGTTTTAGATAAGTCTTTAATATTTTTAACTAACCAATTATGTTTTGTACACGGTCTAGTTATTCCAGTCGTATCACACTCTTGGAAAGCATCTGTTCCAATTAGATGAGTTGGAACTTGTCCCGTTATACAAACTAATGGAACTGAATCCATATAAGCATCTGTTAAAGCTGTTACTGCATTTGTTGCTCCAGGACCAGATGTAACAAGAAGGACACCAGGTTTTCCCGTTGACCTTGCGTATCCTTCCGCCGCATGTCCAGCGCCTTGCTCGTGTCTTACTAAAATATGTTTTATTGATGAGTGATTTTTTAACTCATCATATATTGGCAAAACTGCACCACCTGGATAACCAAAAACATGATCAACTTTTTGGTCTTCTAGACATTTAAATACAATTTCTGCTCCTGAGTATAATTTTGACATTCAGTCAATCTATCGGACTTTATATTAATTGGTCAAGTTTAAGAGATGATTTAGTTATTTTTTTTATAATAGATGAAAGTTGATGGGGCTCAATTTTAGTCCAGTTGATCATTCTGCTCTTTGCCCACGTAGTTTGTCTCTTAGCATAT
>CACJXT010000039.1 GCA_902597425.1 uncultured Pelagibacteraceae bacterium
ATTATATCAAATTCATTCAATTTTTTTTTATAATTGTTAATTGTATGACATTTTGCAACAGTTCCTTTGGGTAAAATTAAATTAATTGTTTTAGATAATTTTTTTAATATTGTTTTTTTTCTTCTATACAAAAAAACTTCAGCACCACTTTCTACAAATTTAATACCTAATTTAAAACCAATGTTACCGGCACCTAAAATTAATATTTTTTTTCCACCTATACCCCTAACATCGTCCATGAATAAACTGTTAACCAGTGTCTCACAAGCTTGTACAGCTAAATCATTACCTTTATATGTAAAAAGTTTGGTTGCCTTCAAAGTATCTTTAACTGCTCTTTCAATATTTACTATTTCCTTTTTACTTTTACTCAACAATTTTTTTTCTAAATCAACTAAAGCGAAGTCTACTTTTCCATCAATAATTCGCGCTATTTTTTTGGCAATTGCATCGTTGTAAACTATAGCGCCAAAATAAATAAAGTTTCTGCTTTGTCTTATGTCTGTCAAATAAAACTTTGATCTTTCTAACTTAGTAGTATTTCCAAAATAAAAAACTTTTTTTTTATTAGATTTTTTTAATAATCTGAGCTTTTTTTTTATATCAGCAAATAAATATTTCATATTAGTTTTATTAATTTAATCGTTTAAGAATTTAATTTTAGATTGTGATCAAAGTTTGTTTTTTTCATATAAAAATTTATTAACTTTCAACAAAAAATCTTTTTTTTATAGTATTAATTATTTCAATTGTTCCAGATTTTTTTGGATTTAAACAATGATAAGTATTATTATAGTTTCCATATTTTTTTATATTAAAATCCATCTTTTTAAGTAAATTTTCGGAATTAAAATTAAAATCACTTTCAATATTTAAATGTTCATATCCCATTCTATCAGACCAAGATCTAGAGTGTACTCTTTCATTTAAAGACATAAAATTTGATTCCAAAGACATTAATCTTTTATTTAAAAAAATAGCATCTGTCACTGCACTAGAGTCAAAATGAGTTACTAAAAAGGCCTTACAAATAAGTTCTCTAGTTTTATATTTAACAACTTCTATATCTTCAAAGTATTTTTGATGTTCTTCCAGATTGTATGCTGGGTGAATTGTTACAACAATTTTTTTTTTATATTTATTTGATAATTTTTCTAAGAATTTTTTTAAAAAATAATAGTGCTTTCTAACTGTGTCTTCAGATAATTTCCCTCTAAATTGTACCTCATGTCGAATATTTAAACCTGCATCCAAATGAACAATTAAATCCTCAGAAATTTGAACTTTATTATTTAAAAAATAATCATAAGTTCTACTATTAACTTCTTTTATTTCTTTAGGAAATAAAAGCTTATTATTATACAAAAATTTTTTTATATTACTTTTGTAAATATTATTTAAAATTGTTTTGTCACTTACAAATCTAATTTCAATTTTTGGTATGATACCTATATTTGAAAGCATTACTGTTATCTTTTTAAAAATTGTCGTGTTAAAATGAAAAATTAAAAAATTTCTGAAATAATTAATATCTGGTTTTTCAACTGCAGGCCTTAAAACTCCAAAGTTATAAACTATAATAAGTTTAACATTATTTTTTTTAAGACAACGGTATGTGCCTAAAGTAAAAAAATGTCTACTAATATTACTTATTAATATTAATTCTTTGTCTTTTGCAAACAAATCAAAATCTTTTCTACTTTTTGGGTTAAATAAAATAAAATTTTTTGGACAATAAGGAACATCTATTTTTTCATCTTCCACATCCTCTAAATAAATTTTTCGAGCTAGATTAGGAAAAAATCTTAAATTTTGTTCATTTATAATATAAACTTTTTCAAAATTTTTTGATAATTCATTTACTAATTGCTCATGAATTTGAAGAAGACCATTTTTTAAATTGGTAAAACTAGTAATTATTCCCAAATATTTTTTCTTTTTATTCTTCTTTAATATTGCCATTTGCTAAACTTAAAATTCTATTGCACTTTTTTAATACGGAAATTTTATGAGATATAATAATTACTGTTATATCATTAGATAAATTATACACTTCATCGATTATTTTTTGTTCATTTTCCTTATCAAGTGCACTTGTTGGTTCATCAAAAATTAATACTTTTGGTTTGAAGTATAAAGATCTTGCTATTCCTATTCTTTGCCTTTGACCTCCTGATAATCTTATCCCTCTGTCTCCAACCATTGTATTATCTTTTTCAGGAAGAGAATTAATAAAACTTTGAAGCTGCGCAAGCTTTAGTGCTTTTATATAATCTTCTTCATTTATATCTTTTTCATCAACGCCAAAAGCAATGTTCGCCTTTATTGTATCATCTAATAAATAAATATCTTGTGGCACATAACCAATTTGTTTTTGCCAATTAAATAAATTTTTTTCAATATTAACATCATCTACTATAATTTCTCCTGAATTAGGTTTTAAAAGCCCTGAAATTAAATCAATTAAAGTACTTTTTCCTGCTCCAGATGCTCCAACTATCCCTACTATTTCTTTATATGAAATTTTAAATGAAACTTTATCCAATATTTTTTTTGAGGTTCCAGGATATGCATATATTATATTTTTTATTTCTAGTGATTTATTGAAGTAAAATCTTGTATTTATGTTGGTGCTTTTATCAATTTTTTTATGATATGAAAAATTTTTAACTTTTGTTAATTCTTCAGCTACTAAATCAACTGAAGGCATAAAATGCCTCATTGTTGCTATTGAGGACGAAATTGTATTAAACGAAGGAATCATTCTTACTGCACAAGCGGTAATTAAAACCAGTAACGGTAAAAAGTTTTCAAAAGATCTATCTGAAAGAATAAATGATATTGAAACAATAACTATAACTAATATTGCCATCAATTCTAAAAACAATCTTGGCAGAGTGACAATAAAACGTTGAATAAAATTATATCTTTCTATAACTAAAGTATTTTCTTTAAATATATTAAATATAAAATTTTCTTTGTTTAAAATTTTTGTTTCTTTTATAGAGCCAAGACCATGATTTAATGTTTTTATTTGTTTTCCCCAATATTCTTGAATAATTTTTCCTCTATACTTAGTGCCTCTTCTTGATGCAAAATAGAAAACTATTGAAAATAGTCCTAGTAAAAAAAATATTAGAAAAGAAATTTTAGCATCAACAATCAATAACATTAAAAAAATTGTAAAGGCAATTAAAAATTCTTTAGTTATCAAAATTATGCTTAATATACAGTTTACACTTTTGCCAACTTCCGATGTAATATTCCTTACTAAATCTGCTGAATTTCTTGCTATGTGAAATTCATAATTGCTTTTTATATAGTAATAAAACATATCATTGCAAATTTTAGTTCTAAGCCTTCTAATGACTAAACCATTAAAATAATTCACAAAGGTAATATATGAATTTTTTATTACAAAAATAGCAAGTATAAATACCGATGCATACAAAGTAATATTTTTTGCATCTAAACTTTTAATATAATTTAAATTTGAAAGTTCGGGTATAATGCTAAATAATTTTTCTTGGTCAATGATAGTTATTACAAAAAGTGGAATAGCGCTTAATCCAACCATTTCAATTAATGTCGAAAGTAATAGTAATATAAACAAAATAACTAAATTTTTTTTATCTTGTTTATCAATTAATATATTGATTTTTTTAATCACAATTTTTACTTAGTATTGTCCCATTTAATTAATAAAACATTTTTTGATTTTTAAATATACTACAACTATTACTTGTAAATTATGTATTTTTCAATATATTGTTCAAAAATTGAACGAATGAATATACTTAATAATTTATTTAATTTTCGCAATAAAGTTATATTGATTACAGGATGTAATGGCCAAGTTGGCACTTATCTATCAAATTTATATGTTTCAATTGGTTCAAAGGTCTATGGATTAGATTTCATAGGAGGGGAAAAAATAAACAGTAAAAACTTTCATTATATTTCTTGCGATATTAGAAAAGAAAAAAATGTAAAAAAGGCATTGCAAAAAATCTTTAAAATAGAAAAAAAAATTGATGTAATAATAAATAATGCTGCAAGTGCTGTTTTTGGAAATTACAAGAAAAGAACTGACAAAGACATAGAAAATATTTTTAAAACAAATTTATCCAGCATTATTTATATTATAAAAAATTATTCTATTCTTTTTGAAAAATTTAAAATGAAAAAAGGAAATATTCTTAACATAGGATCAATTTATGGATTCTTAAGTCCAGACTTTAATATTTATTTAAAAGGAGATAGAATTAGTTCTGAAATTTATGGAGCATCAAAGGCATCAGTTATACAACTTACAAAATATTTTGCTGTTTTATTAGCTAAAAAAAAAATAAATGTTAATTGTATTTCTCCCGGTGGTATAATTAATAAAAAATTGCAATCAAAAAGATTTATTTCAAAATATAAAAAAAGAGTTCCAAAATCTAGAATGGCAAATGCAACTGATCTATCCACTGCAACATTATATTTAACCAGCGATAAATCTGACTACACTACTGGGCAAAACATTATTATTGACGGTGGACTTTCAATTAAATAAATAAAAATTTCTTTTTTATTTAAAAATATTCTTTAACCTTACTAGGTGATCCTGAGTAGGATATAAATCATTTGTGTGAATTAAAGCAAAATTACATTTATTATTAATATATTTTACCAATTTTTTCATTCATTATAATGATTTGTTAATCTGTTAAATCCCATTTCTTTAACAGGTCCATTTAGTTTTTCTAAAATATTGCCACTTTTTTCTATATATGAGATTTTTTTAAATACTTTAAAACATGCTTTTCTATAAATTTTTAATGATTTTTGATCATGTTTGTAGTTTGCATAACATTTATCAGTTGTTAAAATATTATATTTTAACATTTCTTGAATAAAAAAAGTAAGAACTGCAGGCCAATTTTTTGATTTTATTTTAAAACTTGCTAGTGGATCAATACCAGATATTTCTACATCAAGATTAGCTTCTTTAGCAGCTTCTTTCCAAATTTTTTTTACTTCAAATCCTACGGATTTAAGTTTTTTTTGAACTTTAAGCTTTTTATATTTTTTAATAAATGCAATAGCTGATGCAGGTCCAATTTTTTCTGTCCAAAAAACACTACTTACAAATGTTTTTAAAACATAACTCATTATAGATTTTTTACCTATTATAGCAGACATTGGAATTCCATTTGCTATAGTTTTTCCATAAACTACTATATCTGGATCAATATTTAAAAGTTTATGAGCTCCGCCAGAGTTCAATCTCCAACCAGAAGTAATTTCGTCAAAAATTAATAAACAACCATTTTTTTTTGTAATTTTTTTTATTTCTTTTAAATAATTTTTTTCTGGTAATCCTTCCCTGCAAGGCTCCATTATAACTGCAGCACAATTTTTTATATTTTTTTTAATAACATTTTTTAAATCAGCCCAATTATTAAATCTAAACGGTATTATTGTATCCTTTAAACTTTTTGGCACTCCTAGTGGTTCTAATCCTGGTAATAATTGAAAGTCTAAATTTTTTTTTGATTTAATATTTGCTGCTAAATACCAATCATGCCATCCATGGTATCCACAAAATAAAATTTTTTCTCTACCAGTATAAGCTCTTGCTAATCTTACAACTATTGCCATGCTTTCGCCTCCACATCTTGCAAATCTCACTCCTCCCGCCCATTTGTGATCTTTTAATAAAATTTTTGCTAACTCAACATCTTCTGGAGGATTTAAAGTGCTTATTGATCCAGTATTAATTGCTTTAACTGAAGCCTTATTTACATCTTTATCCGCATAACCTAAAACTGAGGTTCCGGCACTCATCATGCTAAAATCATAATATTTTTTTTTATCTAATCCCCAAATATTTATTCCTTTTGCTTTAGAGTAATAGGTTGGCCAGTTATTGTCTTTTAAATACATATCAGGTCTTTTGCCTAATAATTGAGCAACACCTGGTATAATTTTTTGTGCAGTTTTCAATAATTTATATGTTTGTGATTTTTTTTTCATAAATTATTTAAATTTTCATCAATTACACTTATTGTTTTTTTAAACTTTTTTTAATTTTTTAAATAAATACATTTAAAATTTATTTATTTTTTTTTAAGCTATTTAATTCTTTTTTAAGTTCATCATATTCTTTCATTTTTCTTTTCATGAACATAATAGTAAGCTTAGCTTTTTGTGAAACACCCTTGGGAGTTAATAAATATAAATACTTTATTTTATTAGGATTTTTTTGAAAATTTGTTATTTTTATATAACCTTTGTCTCTTAATGCTCTTAGGCAATAGTTTAATTTACCCAAACTAAAACCCAATTTGCTTGCAAGTTTTCTTTGAGTAATTCTATCTTCTTTTTTTATTTTTCTTAAAACTTCAAATTGATCAAAATCTAAAGACATGATTTTTTAAATTATTAGACCTTTGTTTTTATGACTTTAATACAGTGGTTCAATTTTCCCAAATTAAATCCAAGCTCACTAGCTAACTCTATTTGAGTTTTT
>CACJXT010000040.1 GCA_902597425.1 uncultured Pelagibacteraceae bacterium
CTTCAGAAGAAAAAAAGATATTTTCAGATTTTTTATCTATTTTTACTGGGTATAAAAACTCTATTGATCTTTGAAAAAAAAAAACATTTTCATTTAATTTTTTACTAATATTAAATTTTTTTAATTTTAAATTATTTGTAATTTTTTTAAGTTCTAAAATATCATTAGTCATTACATATTCTGATCCAAAATCTTTTAAAAATGAGTTTTTTAAAATTTCTGTTTTAAAATCTAATCTTTTATTTGCAACATAAAATATTTGAAAAAATATTATAAAAAGTAGTAAAAATTTTATTTTATTATTATGTTGAAATGATTTCATTTAATAAAGTGGATCATTCTTAAAAAAGTTTTTCATTTTTATTGGTTTTTTTTCTAAAATATATCTATAGACATTATAATTCTCTAATACTCTTTGAACATAATTTCTTGTTTCTTTAAATTTGATTAATTCAATCCAATCGACATAATCAATTTGTTTTTTTTGTGGATTTTTATTAATTTTATTCCAATATTTGACTCTTTTTGGGCCAGCATTATAAGCAGCTATCGCAAAAGGATAAGCCCCTTCATAATTAAGAATTAATCCTGCCATATAGTAGGATCCAAGATTAATATTATATTCTGGATCTTTTGTTAATTTGGATTTTGAATATGGGAGTTTAGCTTGTTTTGATACTATTTTTGCAGTATATGGCATGAGCTGCATTAATCCTTTAGCTCCAGCATGACTGTTTGCACTAATATCAAATTCACTTTCTTGTCTTATAATTGATAAAATAAATGCTGTTTCTGGTATTTTTCGATCTTTTACCTTTTTAGGTGTACTGATTATTGGATAATTAAAATTATTGTGAAATCTTTTTTCATAAGAGGCTAATTTTGCTATTTGTATTGCAAAATCATATCTAGAAATATTTGTAGCTAATTCTGCAGCTAATATTTCACTTCCATTTTCAACATTTTCTGTAGCAAGATGTTTTAGAATATTTTTTGTATACCTATCTTTATTCATTTCATCTAACAAAAAGACAATTTTTACCAACTCTTTTTCATAAAATTTTTTTCTGTATTTATTGTCTACCTTGATTTGTTCTTTAAGTTCAAACTTTTCATTAGGTTTTATTTTTAAAAAAGCTAATTGACCATAATATGTTGTAAGGTATTTAGTTGCTTCTTGATACCATTTGATAGATTGTTCTTCATCGTTCATTTTTTCGTAAGATTTGGCCAGCCAATATGAACCTCGAGATAAACTTATGGGATAACCAACGTTTTCATAAAAATTTTGAAAATGTTTGGTAGCTAATATTGGATCATTTAAAAAACTTAAGGCTATCCAGCCACTCATCCATTCAGCTTCAGCATACTCAGGTCCATCTTTTATAGAATGTTTACTAGTTATTTTATACGCTACCTCATATTTTTTTTTGTATAATAAAGCTCTTGCAATAATTGATCTTTCTAGCCACCATTTTTCAGGTCTAACCAAATAATCTTTATTGTTTTTAATTTTAAGTAAAATTTCTAAAGAACCATCAACTCTTCCTCTTTTACGTCGCCATTTAAGCCGATCATAATTTAAACCAGCATCATTTTTAAATTTATCTGGAACTTTGTTTATAGCGTTATCTACTCCATAAGATTTGCTCATTAATAATTGTCTTGCTGTATAAAGTAATTGGTAATCTTTAGGTAAATACCTTAACATTCTTTTCAGATCCCAATGTTTGTTTTCCCAAGCCAAATAATCCGCTCGTTTAATATAATCTTCAGAAGATAAATATTTTTTATATTTCTTTCTAAAAAATTTCATTTCAGATCTGCTTAAATCAGCAGTTATCCAACCATCTTTAATTAAATTAACACCTTTATTATAATTACCTATTGTAATTAAACTTTGTCCCAACATTAATTTTCCGTAACCACTAAAAGGTTCATTTTCACCGAACCAATCAATTATTCTTTGTGGAGGAATTTTACCTATATTAAGTTTATGTTCAGCTAAATATTTTAATCTATTAATTCTTGGGTAATCTTTATTATTTCTTATGAATAATTGATAATCATGAAAATTAGCTTTATTTCCTGTAGTTAACAAATATCTCCATTGAACAAATCTATAGATAGACTTATCTCTTGCTTTTTTTGCTATAGAAAGTGCTTTAATCCATTTTCCTCTTTCCATTTCGTTAATTGCTTTTTTTGCTAATTCAAAATCCTTTTTTTTAAAAAATTTTGATCTTTGTTTTGATTTATATTTTTCTTTTTTTACAACTAGAGGCTTAGATTTTGGTATTATTATTCCATAATTCTTTTTTTCTTTTTTAACTTCAATAATTTGTTCAATTTCTGATACAACTTTTTTTATAGGTTTTTTTTTAGGTTTTATAATATTTTTAGATATTTTTTTTTCTTCTGTTATTTTATCTAAAACAGGTTTTTTTAAAGGAATAATTGATAGTTCTGAAGCAACTAAACAATTAAAACTCAATAGAAATACTGCGATTATATTTATAAAAAAAGATATTTTTTTAGACATAAATTTTACTAAATGAATCAATAAACTATGTTATAAGTATTTATGTTTAAAGGATCAAATGTTGCTTTAATAACACCATTTAAAAATAACGAACTTGATGTTGATGGATACATAAAGTTAATACATTTGCATTTAAAAAATGGGACAAATGGATTGGTGCCAGCTGGAACTACCGGTGAGTCCCCAACCTTATCTCATAAAGAGCATCAAGAAGTTATTCAACTTTGCATTAAAGAAAGTAATGGTAAAATCCCTGTTATAGCTGGAACAGGATCTAATTCTACGGAAGAGGCAATTTCACTTACAAAGTATGCTGAAAAAGTTGGTGCTAATGGTGTGTTGATTGTAACACCTTACTACAATAAGCCAACTCAAGAAGGTCTTTTTCAACATTACAAAGCTATTAATGATTCCTGTGGTATTCCTATAATTATTTATAACATTCCATCTAGATCAGTTATTGATATGAGTGTTGACACTATGGCTCGATTATATGAATTAAAAAATATTGTTGGAGTTAAAGATGCTACAGGAGATTTAAATAGAGTAGATCAGCAAAAAAAAAAATTAGGAAAAGATTTTATTCAACTTACTGGAAACGATGATAACGCTTTTGAATTCAATAAAAGAGGAGGGGTAGGAACTATAAGTGTAACTGCAAATATTGCACCAAAACTATGTTCTGATTTTCAAAAATTTTCAGTTTCTAAAAGCGATAATGAACAAAAAGAAGCAGAAAGAATTAATAATATTTTGCAACCAGTTCATAATTCAATGTTTATAGAGAGCAACCCAAGTCCAGTAAAATATGCTGCAAAACTTTTAAATTTATGCAGTGACGATGTAAGATTACCTCTTGTTAAGGTTACAGAAAGTACCAAAGAAATTATTAAAAAAGTTCTGATATCAGCTAATTTAATTTAAATGAAAAAAAAAACCATTTCTGGTTTAAAAATCATTTGCCTAAATAGAAAAGCAAGTTTTAATTATTTTTTTGAAGATTTAATTGAAGCAGGTATAGCTCTTAAAGGATCTGAAATTAAATCTATTAGAAACGGAATGGTAAATATTGCAGATTCTTATGCTGTCGAAAAAAAAGGAGAAATTATATTAGTTAATTCACATATAGCATCATATAAACAAGCCAGTTATTCTAACCACAATCCTATGGATGAAAGAAAACTTTTATTAAATAAAAGAGAGATAAATAAGTTAATTGGAAAAATGCAAAGAGAAGGTTTTACTTTAGTGCCTACAAAAATGTACTTTAAAAAAGGTAAAGCTAAAATTGAAATTGCTGTTGCTAAAGGAAAAAAACAGTACGACAAGAGAGAAACAAAAAAGAATAGAGATTGGAATCGTGATAAAGCAAGATACTTTAGAAAATCGAGCTAAATTTGTATATTTAGCAATAGGCTCTAATCTTGGTGATAAAAAATATAATATTGAAAAAGCTAAGTTTGAAATCGAAAAAATTGGTATAAAAATTGAATCTTGTTCAAGTTTTTATGAAACCGATTCATGGCCCAATAGTAATTTTCCAAAGTACTTTAATATTGTTATAAAAGGTAAAACTTTTTTTAAACCATCAAATCTTTTAAAAAAAATAAAGCAAATAGAAATTATAATTGGTAGAAAAATGTCATTTAAAAATTATCCAAGAATTTGTGATATTGATATTATTGATTATGATCAAAAAATCTTAAAAATCAACAACTAATTATCCCTCATCCAAAGTTACATGAAAGAAATTTCGTTTTATTGCCTTTTTATGAAATAGAAAAAGATTGGTTGCATCCTGAAAAAAATAAGAAAATCTACGAGTTATTAAGGGATCTTGATACCAATAATTTAAGATCTATAAAACGATTATAAATTAATGTAATAATAACAATTAATGCTGAATTCAGAAGAATTAATAAATAAAGTCAAATCGTATAATAAATTTTTAAATCCTGTAACATTAGGAAAAGCATACAATTTTGCTATTAAAGCACATGAAAACCAAAAAAGACAATCTGGTGATCCTTATGCAATTCATCCAATTGCTGTAGCAAATATTCTATCCGATTTAAAGCTCGATAGCGCAACTATAGCAACAGGTTTGCTTCATGATACTATTGAAGATACTTATGCAACTTACGAAACTATTAAAAATGAATTTGGTCAAGAAGTTGCTGATTTAGTTGATGGAGTAACAAAAATTTCAGTTTTCGAAAATCAGGCAATAATTCATTCAAAAGCTGAAAATTTTAGAAAATTAATATTAGCTACTTCAAAAGATATTCGCGTCTTATTAGTTAAATTGGCAGACCGTCTTCATAATATGAGAACAATTGGTGCTATCAGTCAAATTGAAAAAAAAGAACGTATAGCAAAAGAAACTATGGAAATTTATGCACCATTAGCTGATAGAATGGGCATGAATAGAATAAGAGATGAGCTTGAAGATCTTTCTTTTCAAGTTTTAAATAATAAAGCAAGAGAATTAATTAGAAAAAGATTAGATGAAATAAAAGATGATAAAGTAAATAGTTTTAAGTCTATCTCTTATCAATTTAGCGATTTACTTAATCAACATCACTTGAAAGCAGAAATTATTGGAAGAGAAAAAACACCTTTTTCTATTTGGCGAAAACTTCAAAAAAAAAGAATTTCTTTAGAAGAAATTTCTGACATAATTGGTTTTCGAATTATAGTAGATAATGTTGAAGAATGTTATAAAGCTTTAGGAATTTTTCATAATAAATGGAATTGCATACCAGGAAAATTTAAAGATTACATTTCGTCTCCTAAAATTAATAAATATCAATCTTTACATACATCAATTATGGGACCAAACAAAAGACCAATTGAAATTCAAATTAGAACCATGCCCATGCATGAATTTGCAGAAAGAGGTATTGCCTCACATTGGAAGTATAAATCTTCAGAAAAATTAAGTTCATTGACATGGAAAGAATATGATTGGTTGAAAGATCTTGTTGAAATTATTGATAGAAATGAAAATCCTGAAGATTTCCTGGAATATACCAAACTTCATATGTTTCAAGAAAACGTTTTTTGTTTTACACCAAAAGGTTCAATTATAAAATTGCCCAAAGATGCTACTCCAATAGATTTTGCTTATGCTGTCCATACAAAAATTGGGAATACTACAACAGGATGTTTAGTCAATGGTATAGAAAAAGACTTGCAAACTATACTTAGAAATGGAGATATAGTTAAAATAATAACTTCAAAAAAAGTTTCTCCTTCATTGCACTGGCTACCATTAACAAAAACTGGAAAAGCAAGGGCAGCAATAAGAAGGTATTGGCAATCTAGAGAAAACTCTAATTCAGTCAAAGTAAAACAATATAATACAACTTTGTGGATTTCTTTACCAGATATACCAGGAAAACTTGGTGAAGTAACAACTTTAATAGGTGAAAATAAACTTAATATTTCTAGCGTTGAAATGAAAGAAAAAACTAAGGATTATATTAATTTTACATTTAATCTAATCATTAGTGATTTGAAAAACTTTACAAATTTCATTAGTGAGATAAAACAAAAAGAATTAAAGTTTAAAATTATAAGGCACGAGGATAAAAAATATGCTTTCACTAAAAAAATCTTTAAGTATTTTAAAAAAAACTAATGCACTATTAGAAGGTCATTTTGTTTTATCTTCAGGATTACATTCCTCTAAATATATTCAGTGTGCAAAATTACTAAGTTTTCCACATATCGCAAGCAAAATTTGTTTGTCATTCTCAAAAAAAATAAAAAAAAAATTTAAAAAAATTGATTTAATCTTAACTCCAGCAATAGGTGGAATTGTTATTGGCTATGAAATCGGGAGATTGCTAAAAAAAGAAACTATTTTCTGTGAAAGAGTTAAAGGTAAACTTACTCTTAGAAGAGGTTTTAAAATTAAAAAAAACTCTAGAGTTTTGATTATTGAAGATGTAATCA
>CACJXT010000041.1 GCA_902597425.1 uncultured Pelagibacteraceae bacterium
CCTCCTGCAGCTATGAGATATACAGAAACAAGACTTTCTAAAGTATCTCAATTTTTAATAGAAGATATAGATAAAAATACAGTTGATTTTAAAAGTAACTATGATGAAACAGAAAAAGAGCCAATTGTTTTACCTGCTCAATTTCCAAATTTATTAGTTAATGGTGCGGGTGGTATTGCTGTGGGTATGGCTACTAGTATACCCCCTCATAATCTTGGAGAAATAATTAATGGTACTCTTGCACTTATCAACAATAAAGACATTAAATTAAATGAGTTAATGAAACACATACCAGGTCCTGATTTTCCAACTGGCGGTATAATTATAGGAAAAAATATAATTAAAGAAGGTTATAAAACTGGCAGAGGTTCTTTTAAAATACGTGGTGAAATTAAAGTTGAAAATTTAAAAAATGGCAGAGATCGCTTAGTAATTTCATCAATACCTTATCAAATAAATAAATCTGTATTAAATGAAAGAATAGCTGAACTTGTCAGAGAGAAAAAAATAGAAGGTATAAGAGATATAAGAGATGAGTCAAATAGAGAGGGTATTAGAGTAGCTATTGATTTAAGAACCAATGTAGAACCAGAAACTATAAAAAGACAATTGTTTAAATATACATCAATTGAAAGTTCTTTTGGTTTTAACACTTTAGCAATAGTAGATAGCAAACCAAAAAATTGTAGTCTTAAAGAATTTTTAGAAAATTTTTTAAAGTTCAGAGAAGAAGTTGTAATTAAAAAAACAAAATTTGATTTAAAAAAAGCTGAAGAAAGAGCTCATATCTTAATTGGCTTATCTATATCTGTTGAAAATTTAGACAAATCTATAAAAATCATTAGAAACTCTAAAAATCCAGATCAAGCTAAAAAAAATTTATTAAATACAAAATGGAAAATTACTAAATCGTTAAAACTTATAAAGTTAATTCATAATATAAAAGCGAAAAAACTTTATTCATTATCTGAACCTCAAGTAAATTCTATTTTGGAACTTAGACTCCAAAAATTAACTGCCTTAGGAATTAATGATATTGAAATTGAACTTAAAAAATTATCTATATTAATTGATAAATACAAAAAAATTATTAATTCAAAAAAAGAACTTTTAAAAGTAATAAGCCAAGAACTTGAAAGTATTAAAGAAAAATTTTCTGTTCCAAGAAGAACTCAAATTATAGATGCTATTTTGAATTATGATATTGAAGAAACAATTCAAAAAGAGTCTGTTATTATCACTATAACCTTGCAAGGTTACATTAAAAGAGGTGCATTAAGCAGTGTTAAACAACAAAAAAGAGGCGGTAAAGGTAAACCAGGTATCAAAACTAGAGGTGAAGATTCTGTTGTTCAAACACTTTCTGTAAATACACATACATCAGTTCTTTTCTTTTCGACACAGGGCTTAGTATATAAAATTAAAGCTTGGAAAATACCAGAGGGCACATCAATGTCAAAAGGGAAGTCACTATTCAATATTTTACCATTAAAAAATCATCAATCAATAAGTTCTATTATGCCATTACCTGAAGAAGAATCTAATTCAAAAGATTTGTACATTTTGTTTGCTACAGCTAAAGGAAAAATTAGAAAAAATAATCTTAACGATTTTTCATCTATAAATGCTTCTGGAAAAATTGCAATGAAACTTGACACAAATGATAAAATTATTGGTGTTAAAATTTGTAGAGATGATCAAGATATAATGCTTAGTACTAAAAATGGTAAATGCATAAGATTTTTATCAAAAAAATTAAGAATATTTAAAGGAAGATCTTCTAAAGGAATAAGAGGAATTAATTTGTCTGATAATGACAGCATAGTATCGCTTTCTATTATTGATCATGATTCAAATAAAAAAAATGGAAAATTAAACAAAGATGATAAATCTGAAATTAAAGCAAAAGAAAAGTTTATTTTATCAATTACCGAAAATGGTTATGGTAAACGAACTTCTCATTATGATTTTAGAGTAACTAACAGAGGAGGAAAAGGAATTATAGGAATTGTAAATTCTACAAGAAATGGAAATGTGTCTTCGTCATTTCCAGTTTATGAAGGTGATCAAATATTAATTTCAACAAATAAAGGAAGAGTTATTAGAGTTGCAGTTAAAGAAATTAGAATAGCCGGGAGAAACACTCAAGGTGTTAGAATTTTTAAATTATCTGGGGATGAAAAAGTTGTTTCAGCTATAAGGATAGATGATAATTTACTATAATGAAAAAAAATGCAATTTATCCAGGTACTTTTGATCCAATCACATATGGACATATAGATGTTATTAAAAAAGCATTAAATATAGTTGACACAGTTATTGTTGCTATCTCTGATGGTGATAATAAAGATTATTTATTTAATTCTGATGAAAGAATTGAAATAGTAAAAAAGGCATTATTTTTAGATATTAAGCTCAATAAAAATAGAATTAAAATTATATCTTTTAAATCATTAACTACTGATTTATGTAAAAAACATAAATCTAATATTATATTAAGAGGTCTAAGAGCAGTATCAGATTTTGAATATGAGTTTCAATTAGCTGGAATGAACAGAAAACTTAATGATAATGTTGAAACAATTTTTTTAATGTCAAATGTAGAAAATCAAATTATTTCTTCAAAATTTGTAAAAGAAATAATATCACTAGGTGGAGATATTAAAAAATTTACTACCAAGAGTACTATTAAATCTTTAAAGCAAAAATATGATTAAATATTTTTTTAAGATTATAATTTTTTTTTTTTTTTTAACTAACAATACAATTGCAGAGGAGAACTTGATGATATTAAAACTAAAAGATGGAGATGTAAAAATTGAATTATTTCCAGACGTTGCACCTAAACATGTGGAAAGAATTAAAAAATTAGCTAATGAAGGTAAATATGATAATGTAGTTTTTCATAGAGTTATTGATGGTTTTATGGCTCAAACTGGAGATGTTCAATTTGGAAACTCTTCATCCGATGATTTTAACTTAAATAGAGCAGGAACTGGTGGATCGACATTAGAAGATCTTGATGCTGAATTTAATGAGCTTCCTCATGATAGAGGAACGTTATCAATGGCAAGATCTTCAAATCCGAATAGTGCTAATAGCCAATTTTTTATATGTTTTAAACCAGCACCATTTTTAGATCGTCAATATACAGTTTTTGGAAAAGTCATAGAGGGCATGGAATATGTTGATAAAATTAAAAAAGGTGACGATAAACAAAATGGTTCAGTTAAAAATCCTGATAAGATTATAAGTTTTAAATCATTATAAATATTTTTTAATGACGTTAAAAAAGTTTAATTTTAATGTTATTGCTAAAGATAAATTTTCAAGAAATGGATTAATTGAAACTCATAGAGGAAATATACAAACACCAGCATTTATGCCTGTTGGAACTCAAGCGACAGTTAAAGCTGCATTTATTGATGATGTTATTAAAACTGGCTCAGAAATAATTTTATCAAATACATATCATTTAATGTTAAGACCTGGATTAGATAGAATTGAATCAGCTGGTGGTTTGCACAAATTTATGAATTGTCCATTACCAATTCTTACTGACTCGGGTGGTTATCAAGTGATGTCACTTTCAAAATTTTCTAAAGTACTAAAAGAAGAAGGCGCTATTTTTAGATCTCATATTGATGGAAAAAAATTTATTTTAAGTCCAGAAGAAAGCATAAAGATTCAGAAAGGTTTAAATTCAGATATTTTAATGGTGATGGATGAATGTCCAAAAAAAACTAACGATTATAAAATTATTGAAAAATCTATGAATATTTCTAGTTATTGGGCGATCAGATCAAAAAAAGCTTTTGGATCAAATTCTCATAAAGCATTATTTGGAATTATACAAGGAGGCTTATTTAAAGATTTACGAATTAAATCACTTACAGATTTAATAAAAATTGGTTTTGATGGATATGCCATAGGAGGTCTAGCAGTCGGCGAAACACAAAGTGAAATGTTTTCAGTTTTAGATGATATAAAAAATTTTATGCCTGAAGATAAACCGAGATACCTTATGGGAGTCGGTACTCCATCTGATATATTAGGTGCAGTTAAACGTGGAGTTGATATGTTTGATTGTGTTTTGCCTACAAGATCAGGACGGACTGGATTGGCTTTTACTTGGAACGGAAGAGTTAATATAAAAAATGCAAAATATCAAAATGACAATCAACCATTAGATTTAAATTGTAAAAATTTAAATCTAAAAAAATATTCAAAAAACTATTTAAATCATTTGTTTAATACCAATGAAATACTAGCTTCTATGCTCTTAACTCTTCATAACATAAATTTTTATCAAGAATTAATGAATAGAATTAGAGACAATATAAAAAAAGGTACTTTTAATGAATTTCACGATTTGTACATAAATAAATTATAGTTATTTGATGTTGATTATTTTTTAAAACAAACTATAAGATTTTTTTGTATGGGCCGTTAGCTCAGTTGGTAGAGCAATTCCCTTTTAAGGAATGGGTCATTGGTTCGAATCCAATACGGCTCACCAAATGATATTTATTTTTAATGTTAAATATTTTTAAATCATTCAGAAGTTTATCAAGATCAATAAGAACAAATTTTCATTTTATAAATAATAAGAAAATATCACTACGCCATCTTGGTTATGGCCAATTAAGCAATGAAAGAGCTGTTGAAATGAAAAATTTACTTAACCAGCAAATTAATTTATTTAAAAAATCTGATCGCGAAATATTCATTTTTTTAGAAATAGGTTCATATCTTGGTGAAAGTTTAGAAACCTATGGTGAAATTTTATCTGAAAAATTAAATGATAATTATTTAATGATCAGTGTTGATCCATTTGGATTATATTTAAAACGTTCTATGAATATGATTTATATGTATTTTATAAACAATATATCCAAAACTAAATTTAAAAATAATTTTACTCACCTTAGAATGGAATCTATAAAAGGTTATAATTTATTAAATAAATTAAATATTAAATTAGATTTTTGTTATATCGATGGCTCTCATTATTATAAAGATATAAAGTTAGAAATGCTTGGTGTATGCCAGGAGGTAAGATTGCTGTGTATACTGGAATATTAAAAATAACCAAAAACCAAAATGGTTTAGCTGCAGTGATGGGCCATGAAATAGCACATGCTGTTGCTAAACATTCTGTAGAAAGGGCAAGTCGTAGTGTTGTTGTTAATGTGGCAACACAAATTACCGATATTTTATCTGGTGGAAAACTATCACAAGTTAATCGTGCTACTGGAATGAATACTGTAGGTTTATTGTCTCAAATTGGGATTTTGAATCCATTTAGTAGAAAACAAGAAACTGAAGCTGATTATTTAGGTTTAATTTTTTCTTCTTTATCTGGTTATGACATTAGAGAAACAGTAAAAATTTGGGAAAGAATGAAAGAAGCTAATAAAGGTAAAGAACCTTCAGAATTTATGAGTACTCACCCCTCTTCTAC
>CACJXT010000042.1 GCA_902597425.1 uncultured Pelagibacteraceae bacterium
CGCTAAATTTCTTATTTTCAAATAAAAACCTATTTTTATATTCTTTTTCTATTTTTTTTGAAATATCTTTTGAATTAATATCTCTATCTATACCTATAACTTTTGTATTAGGGAATTCTAATATCTTTTTTGTGTAGCCTCCTAGACCGAATGTACAATCAATAAATGTGCCACCATATTGAGGGGTAATAATGCTAATTATTTCATTTAGCAATACCGGATAATGTTTGTCTTTTTCCGATATTATGGTGGCAATCATTTATTTTTTTGAAGACCATCAGTTTTTTTGTCTTCTTAAAAATGCTGGTATTTCTAAATCATCTTCTTCAGTTTCTTTGTGTTCGCTATCTAATGAGGTAGTTTCTTGTATAGAACTATCTTCTTCTGAATTAAAAAGCTCAGGAGTTTCTTCATCAAATCCAAAGTTTTCCAAACCATTTGAAGATTGTTCATTAATTTCCTCTGTTAATGAAGAGTCCTCAATACTTGGGGGTTTATCTTCAATATTTGTGATCATTTCATTTTCTTGTGTTTCAATTGCTTGTTCATTAATTAAGCTTGATGAAGAAATTTCAGTTGCAGGCTCTGATACAACTTCATTATCAAGTTTCAGTGCATTTGCCCCATCTGTTACTGGAGTTGACGTGGATGAACTTGAAAAGTTAAATGACTGTGCAGAAGCAAGGTTGGAAAAATCAGAATAACCAGGATTTCTATTTTGTATTCTATGAACCATGTTTATTACAGATTTTGCCTCTGGTTGTTGTCCATCCAGCGCAGTTGCTACGATTGAAACTCTCATTGAGCCATCAAGTGAAGAATCAGTTATTGCACCAATAATTAATTCCGCTTCTGGATCAACTTCTGCTCTTACTTTATTTACTGCTTCATCAACTTCAAAAAGTTTAAGATCTTTTCCACCTGTAATATTAATTAATAATCCTTTTGCACCTTTTAAAGTGTAATCATCAATAAGTGGATTGCTAATTGCCATTTCTGCTGCTTTGATAGATCTACCTTCTCCTTCGGCTTGTCCAGTACCCATCATAGCTTTGCCCATTGAACTCATAACAGTTTCAACGTCAGCAAAATCTAAATTAATTAGACCAGGTCTAACCATTAGGTCAGTTATACTTTGAACACCATGTAATAAAACATCATTTGAAAGTTCAAAAGATTCCTCAAATGTTGTTTGTTCGTTTGTAATTTTAAATAAATTTTGGTTTGGAATTACAATAATAGTGTCAACATGCTTTCTTAACTCTTCAAGACCCTGTTGTGCTCTTCTCATTCTTGAAGGTCCTTCATATAAAAAAGGCAAAGTTACAACGCCTACCGTTAAAATATTTAATTCTTTTGCAGCTCTTGCAATTACATGTGCAGATCCTGTACCTGTACCTCCACCCATGCCAGCAGTTATAAAAACCATATTTGCGCCCTGCAAAGTATTTATAATATCATTTAAAGATTCGTCGGCAGCTGCTTGACCAATATCAAGTTTTGCGCCTGCTCCTAAACCTTTTGTTAAATTCATTCCGATTTGAATTTTAGCTTTTGCTTTACTATTATTTAGATCTTGGGCATCAGTATTTACAGCTATAAATTCAACTCCTTGAAGGCCAGCTTCAATCATTCCATTAATTGCATTTCCTCCCGCTCCTCCAACTCCAAGAACTAATATTCTTGGTTTTAACTCTCTTATATCTGGTGGTTTAAAGTTAATTGTCATTTTTCCCCCTTTAGTTGTTAAACTGTTTTTCCCATTTAAGACTTGCACGATATAAATTAGATTTTTTTCTTGCTTGGGCCTTAAATTTTTCAAATGTTGTTGGTTCCCATATTTGGAATGTTTTACCTTGACCAACAAATAACATGTTATTTTTAATTTTTGCGTGCTTTAACAACTTTGATGACAGTGAAACTCTTCCTTCGCTATCAAACTGTAAACTTACACTTTCTGATAAAATTGATGTTGCAAAAAAATCTCTTTTCTCCTCAAATGGATTCAAGGAATCTATAGTATTTGAAAGTTTTTCAATTCTGTCTTGTGAACATGCTTCAATTGATTGATTGTTAAATGATGGATAACAAATTACTCCATTGTAGCCTAAGCTTGAAAGGTATGATCTAAAGCTCGCTGGCACAGATACCCTTCCCTTCTTGTCTAATTTGTTTTCGTAGGTAGATAAAAACATAATTCATAAATTCCTATATTGTCATAATTGGGAATATATGGGATATTATGGGTTTACGTCAATCACTAATTTTAGCTAATTTGTAATAATATTTCGATGTCTACTAGATATAGTTAAAAGTCAATTATTTTTAAAAAAACCAATCTACATAAGAAAACTAGAACAAAAATGGTTCATTCAACAAACCAAAAAAAGAAAAATTAATAAAAATAATTAAATAATGAATGTGCAAAAGTTTGCCAGATAAATTATAAGCCGGGTTCTGTCTTTTAAACCTGTCATTTATCTAGACTCAAGATTACTCTTGAGCTCAAGCAACCAACCCTGATGACTAGCCAAAGACTGCTTTTAGTTTTTCAACAATGTCATCTCTACTTGGTCTTGCTCTCAGTGGGGTTTTCCATGCGCTAATTGTTACCAATATAGCCGGTGTGCTCTTACCACACCTTTTCACCCTTGCCTTGATATGGCGGTTTATTTTCTGTGGCACTATCCCTGGGGTCACCCCCGCCAGGAATTACCTGGCACTGCGTCTTTGTAGAGCCCGGACTTTCCTCTTTAAAAAAATTTAAAGTGACAAGTCATTTATCTGGCAAGTTAAATATACTAATTAATTTAAATATTTCAAGACAAATTAAGATTTAATCAAATTTTGACTAATTAATAGACATTCTCTATCTATAATTCCATTTATTAGTTCTGGTCTAAACCTTCTTTGAAAAGCGTAAATTAATAATTTTTCAAACTTTTTTTTTTCTTTAATAATTTTTTTTTTTGATTGATATCCAAGTTTTTTTAAATTTTTTAAAAAAATCTTATTTTCATTAATGTATATTTTTTTTTCTCTAAAATTAGACAATTTTTTTTTGTTTAAATTGTGCCAAATTCCAATTTTTTTTTTAGATAAAAACTTCCATGGAAATTTTTCTCCTGGGTCTTTTTTTCTTTCAGGAGCAATATCAGAATGTCCTAGAATATAATTTTTTTTTATATTAAATTTTTTAATTAATAATAATGATAGCTTAATTAAGCTATCAATTTGTTTTTTTGTAAAATTTTTATATCCAAATTTATGTCCTGGATTTGAAATTTCAATTCCAATTGAATTTTTATTTAATAATTTATATTTTTTCCATCGAGAATCTCCTGCATGCCAAGCTACATATAAATCTGGTACCATCAAAACAATTTCGCCATTTTGCTTAATAAAATAATGAGCACTAACCCTAGATTGTATTTCTGAAAGTTTCTTAATTGCTGATTTTTCACTTTTCATGCCTGTATAATGAAAAATTAAGAATTTAATTTCTTTTTTTTCTCTTTTTCTCGAATAAAAATTTGGAGAGTAATTTAATCTTGTCTTTATTGACATATTTTAGTCTCTTTTTTGGCTGTTATATTAAATAAAATTGATATAGTTTTCAAAATCTTATTAATTGAGTATATACAAAGTAAAATGAAAAAAATATTAATAATAATTATTGTTACAATAACTTTAACTTTTTCCCTAAGTGCTATGGCAGGTAGCGATGGCAACAATGAATTATCAAAAAATAAATCTGAACATACAAAAGACTGTTTTGAAGGATTAAATAGAGGTATTTTTGCATTTAATAACATATTGGATGATATAGTTTTTGAACCATTAGCAAAAGGCTATAGACTATTACCGTCTCCAATTAGAACTGGTACAGGTAATGCTTTAGATAATCTTTCAAGTCTAGTGACTATACCAAATAATGTTTTTCAAGGGCAGCTAGCAAATGCTGGAGTAAATAGTTTAAGATTTGTAATTAACTCTACTTTAGGAATATTAGGTATTTTTGACCCAGCCACATCTTTTGGTTTAGATAAAAGTGATAGAGAAGATTATGGACAGACATTTGGTAAATGGGGAATGGGTCCAGGTTGCTACGTCGTTCTTCCCGTATTAGGACCTTCAAGTGTAAGAGATGCAGCAGGTACTTTTGTATCTGTAGTTGGTGGAGACCCATGGTATAATGTAACAGTTCGTAATGATACTCATTATTTTGCAGATTTTGATTATTATGCTTCTAGAGTTGCTAGTGGTGTAGATTTTAGAGCTAAAAATTTAGAATCTTTAGAAAATTTGGAAAAAAATTCTTTAGACTTCTACGCTTCAGTTAGAAGTTTATATTTACAAGATAGGCAACAAAAAATTGCAAATTCAGATGCAGTTATTGACACAATGGATGATGACTGGGAAGAAATTGAAACTCAATAAATAGTAAAATTAAAAAAACATGAATAAAAATACGAAAGAATTTTTAACAAAGTTATTTGCAATTTGTTTTCTTTTATTTCTATTTACAGAAAAATCTTTCTCCATAGAACCTAAAGAATTTGTTCAAATAACAGTGGATAAAGCTTCTTTAATTCTTAGTAAAGATATTAATAATAAAGAAGAAAAAATTTTAAAATTAAGAGAAATTGCAAAAAAATCTGTAGATATTTATGGTATAGGTTTTTACACTTTAGGAAAGCACAGAAAAAATTTAACAATTGAACAAAAAAAAGAATATTCAAATCTTTTTGAAGAATATTTTTTAAAAACTTTTTCTAGTAGATTGGCAGAATACACTGATCCTAAAATTAATGTTGAATCTCAAAAAAAAATAAATAAAAATTATACAATAGTTTCAAGTGTACTAGTTGAAACTGATCAAAGACCAGAAA
>CACJXT010000043.1 GCA_902597425.1 uncultured Pelagibacteraceae bacterium
AGAAAGAGAACTTGAATTAAACCAACTTTTTAATCAGTTAAAAAATAATAGTAATACTTCAATGGCTTTTGAAATAGAAAAAAAAATATGGAAAATTTGGTCGATCCATCCTTCTAATGATAGGCGGGGTTATAGGTTAAGTGAATTATTAGCCCAAGGTTCTTTTTTAATAGCCGAGAAAGAACTAAATAAAGCTTATGAAATTTTTTCACAAATAATTTTAGTAGATCCTAATTGGGCTGAAGCATGGAATAAACGCGCAACAGTTTTGTATATGTTGGGTAGATATCAAGAGTCTCAAGAAGATATTGATGAAGTGCTTAAGCTTGAAAAAAGACACTTTGGAGCTTTGTCAGGACAGGGTTTAGTTCAAACTGAATTAAAAAATTACGATAAAGCTATCAACAGTTATAAAGAAGTACAAAAAATATACCCATCAATGCAGGCACCAAAACTTATGATTCCTAAACTCAAAGAATTAATCAAAGGGCAGTCAATATGAAAAAAACTATTTTAAAAGATGATAATGGAAAATCTCTAGAAGTTGATTTGAAAAAATTTATCGATCATTTAAACGAATATCATAAAACTGGAACAAGCTTACATACTCAAGAAGGATGTGCATTTACAATTGATGATGAATTTAGAACAAAAATAAACGAATTATATGAACAAAAATAACTTAATTTTATATGTAGGCATACTGATCTTTGGAGTAGTTGCACCATTTATATTTCCTGCATTTAAAGTTCAATTATCAATACTTTGTGTTTTAATAATTTTAGCAATAACCTGGAATATCCAAGGTGGAGAGATGGGATATAATTCATTTGGTAATATTTTATTCTATGGACTAGGCATGTATCTTTGTGCATCTGTTCAGGTGGGAATGTTTTTTCCTTTAGCTGAATGGACAGAAAGTGGTGGAGAGAAAACTTTTGTTCATACTCCTGCTCAATTTTTTCAAGGTTTTGGTGTTGGTTTAGCTGTTGCTGCAGTTGTACCAGCAATAGTTGCGGGATTAATAGGATATTCAATTCTAGGATTAAGAGGACATTATTTTGCAATTTGCACATTGGGTTTAGGTGTTGCTGCTGGTGAAATTTCAGGTGGAATAGAAATAATTGGAGCGGGACAAGGTTTCACAACTCCACCATTTCCAAATTTTGGAGGGCTAGAAGCAAGAGGAGAATTTTTTTATTTTTGTAGTTTTGTTTCACTTGTACTTACATTTATTGTAGTCAAATCTATTTACTCAACTAGATTTAAATTAGTACTCAATGCAATAAGAGATAATGAAGATAAAGCTGAGGCAATGGGAATTCAAACAATGAAATATAAAATTATTGGTTGGATGATTTCAGCATTTTTCTGTGGCCTTGCAGGTGGAATAATGGGAGGTCTTGTCGGATACATAGATTCCACTGATGTAGCATTTGATGGAAGAGAGATGGGAGTATTCATGGTTTTAATGGCAATATTAGGTGGTAAAGGAACTTTATGGGGACCAATTATTGGAGCAAGTGTATTTCATATATTTAAAGAAGGTTTTTGGACTTTCTTTCTTGGATGGCAGTACGTTGCTCTTGGAGTTTTAATTGTTGTAATTGTAATTTATTTTCCAGAAGGAATTATGGGTTGGCTCAGAGAAAAATATCCTGAGAGATTTGGTGAAGTAGTTGATGAAGCTGATCGAAAGGCACATGTAGAGCTTAAATGAGTATTTTAGAAGTAAATAACGTTAGCAAATCATTTGGAGGTGTAAAAGCAAATGTTGATGTTTCTATGTCTGTTAATAAAGGAAAAATCGTTGGTCTAATTGGTCCTAATGGATCTGGAAAAACAACCTTGTTTAATTCTATTGTTGGCACCTATCCTATAGATCAAGGATCCATAAAATTTAATGGTAAAGAAGTTTCAGAATTACCGGTTCCAGTAATAGCAAAACTGGGATTGCTTAGAACATTTCAACAAACAAGAATATATGGAAAATTAAATTGTGTAGAAAACATGCTTATTAGTCATAAGGCAAGTGACGAGAGTTTGGTCAAAATATTTTCACAGATACCAAAAAATTTAACAGAAAAAGCTGAAAACTTATTAAGCTTTGTTGGATTATATCAAAAAAGAAAGTTGAGAGCAGGAGACCTATCTTTTGGACAACAAAAACTATTAGAACTTGCAATGGCATTAATGAATGAACCAGAAATGTTGTTGCTAGATGAACCAACAGCAGGCATAAATCCTACATTAATAAATGGAATTATTGATAGACTTATAAAAGTTAATCAAGATTTTGGAATTACTCTATTCGTAATTGAACATAATATGAGGGTAATTATGCAATTAGCAGAGAGCATCTTTTGTTTAGCTCATGGAAAATTATTAGCTAATGGAACACCTGAAGAAATTAAAAATGATAAACGGGTAATTGACGCTTATTTAGGAGCACAATAATGTCAGATCAGTATTCAGTTTTAGGTAAGGCTCCAGGGACTGAAGATTTAAAAAAACTTTCTTCTCCTGGTAATACTCATTTAACAATTAATAAATTGAATGCCGGGTACGGAAAAATGGAAATTTTGCATAATTTTGATTTATTTGTAAATACAGCACAATCACTTTGTTTAATAGGTCCTAACGGAGCAGGCAAGTCAACAATTCTTCACTCAATTTATGGTTTTACAAATATCTTTTCTGGAAAAATCGAGATTGAAGGAAAAGAAATAACGAAATTAACTCCTGCAGAAAAGCTTAAATCAGTAGGCATTGCTTACATTCTTCAAGATAATTCTGTTTTTCCAGATATGACGGTTGAAGAAAATTTACTTATGGGAGGATATATTAAAGATAAAACTGAAGAGTCTTTTGAAGAAGCAGAAAAAATACTTCAAAAATATGAAAGATTAAGAAATAGAAGAAATCAACCTGCAAAAGTTTTGTCTGGAGGTGAAAGAAGACTGTTAGAGATTTCTAGAGCATTAGTAATGAAACCATCTGTGTTGTTAGTTGATGAACCTTCAATTGGTTTAGAACCAAAATATATAGAAATGGTTTTTGAAATTTTGGGAGATTTACAAAAAAACGAAAAAAAAACTATTATTTTAGTTGAACAGAATGCAAAAAAAGGATTAGAATTTGCAGACATTGGCTATGTTTTGGTATCCGGACAAATTGCAATTGCAGGAAAAGGAGATGAACTTTTAAGCAACCCAGATGTTGGTCGTCTATTTCTCGGTGGCTAATGATAAATCAAAAATATTTTTTTAAAGGACTTCTTTCAGCCAAAGGAATGAATAGCCCTGCAGTGGCGCTTGGTGCAAGTTTTATAGCGATAGGTGCTCTATTAAAAAATTTGGGCTTTTCCATACAAGAAAGTATTTTTTCAACATTTTTAACTTATGCTTTGCCCGGTTCATTAGTTATGGCAGAGTCAATGCTAATTGGAGCATCTCTTGTAAATATTTTTTTGGGAGTATGGCTGGTAAATTCTCGTCTTTACCCGATGACAGTATCTTTAATGCCATTATTAATTCACAAATCACAACCCAGATGGAAATATTATTTATCATGTCATTTCATTGCAGTTTCTTCATGGTTAATAATGAAAAGCAATTATGAAAAAATTGAAAAAGAATACCGAATAGATTTTTGGATAGGAATTGGTACAGCCACATGGTTAATTGGAATTTTTTCAACTGTGGTAGGGTATGTTTCAGCAGATTATTTAAATAAAGATATGATGATGGGTTTAGCAATAGTAAACCCAATATATTTTATGTGCGCAATGATAGGAGTAATGAAAACAATTCAGTTAACTTCAGCAATTATTTTTGGCGCTTTATTAGGTCCAGCTTTTTATTTTATTTCGCCAGAATGGTGCATTCTATATGGTGGTGTTGTAGCTGGAACAATTGCTTTTTTTATAGGAGAAAAAAATGGCAACTAATATTTTATTAGCAATTTTAGTAACTTCCATAGCTACATATTCATCAAGATTTTTAGGAGTATTAACTTCAGAGAGAATTAATGAAAACTCAAAAATATATAGGTGGTTTAATTGCTTAGCTTATTCAACTTTAGCAGCATTGATTTCAAGAATGATAATTTTCCCCGCAGGTATTTTAGCAGAAAGTGACTATTTCATTAGACTTATTGTAATTGTTCTTTCAATATTAATCTTTTATGTAACTAAAAAAAACTTGGTTTATCCAACAGTTTTCTCTGCTATCATATTATTTTTTATAAACGGTTATTTTGCATGAAAAAAATATTATTAATCTTAATATTGTTTTTTATCTGCACTAATGTGCAAGCCGGATGTGATGATCCACTGGGCGATGGTGTAGATTATACAAATTGTAGGTTTTCAGACGGACAAGATTTAAAAGGCAGTTTTTTGCCTAATTCCAATTTATCTTTTGCAGGATTTATACAGGTAAATTTTGATAAAAGTATAATGATGAATTCAATTCTCGCATATGGAAGTTTTTCAGAATCATCATTTGTTAGAGCAAATCTATATGAGACTAATCTTCAAGGAGCAAATTTAGAAAAATCAAATTTTACAAGTGCAAATTTAACTAGAGCTAAATTTATTGGAGCCTCATTAATAGAAGCAAACTTTACTAATGCAAACTTATACGAAGCTGATTTTACATCAGCAAATATATTAAATGCAGTGTTTGAAGGAGCTAATTTAAACAATGCTACATGGACTAATGGAGAAAAATGTGGTGCCAATTCTATTGGTACCTGTAAAAA
>CACJXT010000044.1 GCA_902597425.1 uncultured Pelagibacteraceae bacterium
GTGCAAAATTTCTAAAAGTTTTTTTATATCATGTTGATGCAAACCTGTTGTTGGTTCATCTAATATATAAACAGTTCTACCTGTTGATCTTTTAGACAATTCTTTAGCAAGTTTAATTCTTTGTGCCTCACCACCAGAAAGTGTAGTAGCCTGTTGTCCAATTTTAATATAACCTAGACCTACTTTTTTTAATGTTAATAATTTTATTTTAATATTTGAAATATTTTCAAAAAACTTACATCCCTCGTCTACGGTCATGTCAAGAATGTCAGCAATACTCTTATTTTTGAATTTAATTTCAAGAGTTTCTCGATTATACCTAGTTCCTTTACATTCATCACATTGTATATAAACATCTGGTAAAAAATGCATTTCGTATGTAATTACACCGTCACCTTCACAAGCTTCACATCTACCACCCTTAACATTAAATGAAAATCTTCCAGGTTTATAACCTCTAGATTTGGATTCTGGCAAAGCAGTAAACCAGTCTCTAATTGGTCCAAATGCACCTGTATAAGTAGCTGGATTTGACCTGGGTGTTCTGCCAATTGGTGATTGATCAATATCTATAACTTTATCAATTAACTCAGTTCCTCTAAAACCCTTAAACGGTTTTGGTATTTTACGAGATTTATTATTATTGAGTGTTAAATTTAGAGCATTATACAAAGTTTGTAAAATTAATGTAGATTTGCCGCTACCTGAAACTCCTGTAACACATGTAAAACTTCCTAAAGGTATTTTAAGATTAACGTTTTTAAGATTATTTCCAGATGCTCCACTGATTTCTAAAAATCTACCATTTTTTGCTAATCTTCTTTTTCTTGGTATTTGAATAAATTGTTTGTGAGATAAGTATTTACCAGTAATACTATTATCACTTTTTATAATATCATTGTAAGAACCCTGAGCAACAATTTGACCACCCTCATTTCCTGCTTCAGGCCCTAAGTCAATTATGTGATCTGCACTTTCCATTGTTTCTGTATCATGTTCAACGACAATAACGGTGTTACCCAAATCTCTTAATTTTTTTAATGCTTTTATTAATTTTATGTTATCTTTTTGATGCAAACCTATAGAAGGTTCATCTAGAACATAAAGTACACCAGTTAACCCTGAACCAATTTGCGAGGCTAATCTTATACGTTGAGCTTCTCCCCCAGATAATGTTCCAGACTCTCTAGATAAAGTTAAATAATCTAATCCAACATTTAATAAAAAATTTAACCTTTCATTTATTTCCTTTAAAATATGTTCAGCAATTTTTAATTGTTTTTTGCTAAGTTTTAATTCTAAACTTTTAAACCAGCTAGCAGCATCTAAAATTGATTTTTCAGTGACTGAACTTATATGCTGATTGTCTATTTTTACGCATAAAGCCTCTTCTTTTAGTCTATGTCCATTACAACTTTCACATTTTGTATCCGATTGATACTGGGCTATTTCTTCTCTTTTCCAGTCACTATCAGTTTCCAAATATCTTCTTTCTAAATTGTTTACAACTCCTTCAAAGGTTTTTTTATGAGAATATTTTTCATATCCATCGTCGTATGAAAACTTTATTTCATCGTCATCAGAACCGAATAAAATTATATCTTTTATTTTTTTGGATAATTTGTTCCATTTAGTATTAAGAGAAAAATCATAATGTTTGGCGATAGAAGCAAGTGTTTGAGCATAATATAAAGTTGTTGATTTAGACCATGGTTCAATTGCACCATCTGCAATACTTTTCTTTTCATTTGGTACAACTAAATTAGGATCAACATTTAATTTTACGCCAATACCCTCACATTCCTCGCATGCTCCATAAGGGCTATTAAAAGAAAATAGCCTTGGTTCAATTTCTTCAATTGTAAAACCACTTTCGGGACATGAAAATTTTGTTGAAAATATTAATTTTTCAATTTTTCTAAATTTTTTAGGTAAAGTTTCATTTTCATATTCTACAAACAATAAGCCATTTGTTAAATTAATTGACGTTTCAATACCTTCAGCAAGTCTATTGCCTAATGATGAATTTAAAACAATTCGGTCAACTAATATTGAAATATCATGTTTAATTTTTTTATTTAATTCTGGAATGTTGTCGATTTCATATAATTTATTGTCAATTTTAATTTTTCTAAAACCTCTTTTTTTATAATTTAGTATATCTTTTTTATATTCACCTTTACGTCCTCTTACGACTGGAGCATAAAGATAAATTGTAGATTTATTGGGTATTTCTTTAATCTTATCTACAATTTCTGAAATTGTCTGTGATACAATAGGTTTTCCAGTAAATGGAGAGTATGGAATTCCAGCTCTTGCAAAAAGAACTCTCATGTAGTCATAAATTTCTGTAACTGTAGCAACAGTAGATCTTGGATTTTTTGAATTGTTTTTTTGTTCTATTGAAATTGCTGGACTTAAACCTTCTATTAAATCAACATTAGGTTTCTTCATCTTGTCTAAAAATTGTCTTGCATATGCAGAAAGACTTTCAACATATCTTCTTTGGCCTTCTGCATAAATTGTATCGAAAGCTAATGATGATTTTCCTGACCCAGATAGCCCAGTTATTACAACAAATTGATCTTTAGGTATCTCTAAAGAAATATTCTTTAAATTGTGTTCTTTTGCTCCCTTAATAACTATCTTTTTGATCATAATTTTTGTTGCTTTAAGTTAATAAAATTAATATTCACATCAAATTATGATATAAATATATATTATTAAAATTTAAAATCTTAAAATATTATGGCTGGAAGTTTAAATAAAGTATTATTAATAGGTAGATTGGGCGCAGACCCTGAAATCAAACAAATGGTAAATGGCAAGAATGTAGCACGTTTAAGTTTAGCAACAAGTCAAACCTGGAAAGATAAAAATACAGGTGAAAAAAAAGAAAAAACTGAGTGGCACCGTATAGTTGTATTTAATGAAGGTTTAGTAAATGTAGTTCAACAATACCTAAAAAAAGGTGCTCAAATTTATGTAGAAGGACAATTAAGCACAAGAAAATGGAAAGATGAACAATCAGGACAAGACAAATATACAACAGAAATTCTTATACAAGGCTATAATTCATCTCTAACTATGCTTGGCGGTAGTAGCGGAGGAATTCAAAATGATAATACCTCTCAGTCAATTTCAAAAAATTTTGATGATAAATCCCAGGTTCAACAAAATGATCTGGATGATGATGAAATTCCATTTTAGTTTTTATGCAAAAGACCGAGATTACTAAAAATTACAAAATACAACCAATTACAATGTATGACGAAATAAGCTCGTCTTATTTATCTTACGCTATGAGTGTAATTGTTAGTAGAGCTCTTCCAGATATTAGAGATGGATTAAAACCGGTTCATAGAAGAATTC
>CACJXT010000045.1 GCA_902597425.1 uncultured Pelagibacteraceae bacterium
TCCAACGTAAGTGCAACTACTTCTTACTCCTCCAAGAATATTTGAAATAGTATCTTTGATTTTTCCTCTATATTTTACTCTTACAGTTTTTCCTTCACTACTTCTATAATTTGAAAGACCTCCATAATGTTTTTTGTTTGCAACTTCAGAACTGGATCCATAAAATTCTATATATTTTTGTCCGTTTGTTTTTATAATTTTTCCTTTACCTTCATCATGTCCTGCAAACATTCCTCCAAGCATGACAAAATCTGCTCCAGCTCCAAAGCCTTTTGCAACATCACCTGGACAAGTGCATCCACCATCAGCAATGATATGAGCTCCTAAACCGTGAGCAGCATCGGCACATTCTATAACTGCACTCAATTGAGGATAACCAACACCAGTTTGAATTCTAGTAGTACAAACACTTCCTGGTCCAATTCCAACTTTTACAATATCAGCCCCACTTAATACCAACTCTTGTGCCATATCTGCTGTAACAACATTTCCAGCAATTATTGTTTTTGTTGGATATTTATCTCTAATTGATTTTACAAATTTACTAAAGTGCTCTGAATAACCGTTCGCAACATCTATACAAATAAATTTAAAGAAATTAAATTCTTTTAATACTTTATCAAGTCTATCAAAATCTTCTTTTTTTATACCAATACTTAAAGCAATGTTTTGAAAAATTGGTTTAATTTTTTTATATTGTTTTAATTTTTTAACATCATGCTGTTTTGTTAAACATGTAATCATTCCAAATTCAGATAGTTTTTCTGCAATTCCTAATTCACCAACACCATCCATATTAGCTGCCATTATTGGTATTCCAGACCATTCATTATTGCTATATTTGAACCTATATGTTCTCATTAAATTTACATCTTTACGGCTTGATAATGTGCTTCTTTTAGGTCTGAACAGAACGTCTGAGTAATCTAGTTTTAAATCTTCTTCAATTCTCATAATGACAAGAAGATATGTTTATATATAACGATTTCAAATAAATAAATTGCTTGTGGATAAGTTTTTATTCTATCAAAAATTGACATTAATTGATAATTTTTTTTAAATAATCAGAGTAATCACATTTGCCATAGAATTTTATTGCGTTTTGAATTTCTTCTCCTTTTATCCACTTGCTATAAAAAGCAATCTCCTCAAGACATGCTATTTTCATTCCTTGACGATTTTCTATAGTTGAAACAAATGTACTTGTGTTATAAAAATCTTTAATTGACCCTGTGTCTAACCAAACTCCACCTCTGCCTATAAAATCAGCTTTAAGTTTTTTTTCATTTTTATATTTATTTAACAAATCTATTATTTCAATTTCTCCTCTTTTTGAAGGTTTTAGTGTTTTAGCTAGTTTTATAACTTTGTTATCAAAAAAATAGAGACCTGTAATAGCATAGTCAGATATGAATTTTTTAGGCTTTTCAACTATTTTTATTATTTTTTTATTTTTATTTATTTTTGCAACACCATAAAGTTCAGGTTTTGATACTTTGTGCAAGAACACTTTTGCACCAGATTTAAGCTTTGTACTTTCTTTAAGTTTTATTCCAAGGCTTTGACCATAAAAAAAATTATCACCTAAAATCAAAGCAACGTTGTCCTTTTTAATAAATTTTTCTCCAATTATAAAAGCCTCAGGTAAACCGCCTGGATATAATTGTTCTTCAAAATCAATTTTTATTCCTAAATTTTTTCCACTAGGTATTAATTTTTTAAACTGTTCCAGCTGTCCTTTGTTAACAATAATTAATATATTTTTTATTCCTGCTAACATTAGTACCGAAAGAGGATAATATATCAGTGGTTTATCATAAATAGGTAGAAGCTGTTTATTTACTGCTTTTGTTAAAGGACTCATTCTAGTTCCATGACCTCCTGCCAAAATAATTCCTTTTTTAATCATTTTTTATTACCTAATCTGCTTAGTATATCTTTCTTTGATAATGATTTGTAATACATTTTATTTTCTAAATACCATTTAAATGTTTGTTCCAAACCCTTTTTGAAAGTAGTTTTTGGTTTCCATTTTAATTTATTTTTTATTTTATTACTGTTTAGTGCATATCTTAGATCATGACCAGGTCTATCTTTTACAAAATGTATTTTTGTATTAGAACCTAGTTTAATTTTATTTTTAGCAATTCCCAAAAGCACTTTGCAAATTTCGATATTGTTTAAATTTTTATTAGATCCGATGTTATAAAATTCACCTTTTTTTCCTTTTTTGAAAATTTTTAATAAAGCTTCGCAATGATCCATTACATAAATCCATTCTCTAGAATTTTTACCTTTTCCATAAATTGGAAGATTTTTGTTATTTAAAATATTGTAGATTAGTTTTGGTATAAGTTTTTCTGGATGTTGCTTAGGACCATAATTATTTGAACAATTAGTTACTATTGCTGGAATTTTGTATGTTCTAATATAAGAGTATACCAAATGATCAGAGGAAGCCTTGCTTGCAGCATAAGGAGAGCTTGGTCTGTATGGATATTTTTCATTAGACCTACCGTTTAAAATATCTCCATAAACCTCATCAGTAGAAATATGAATAAAAAGTGTTTTTTTATATTTTACATAAAGTTTTTTAAAACTTTCTAACAAATTATATACGCCAACAATATTACTTTTAATAAAATTTTGAGGATCATCAATAGATCTATCTACATGTGTTTCGGCAGCTAAATTAAAAATACATGCGGGCTTATATTTAAAAAGAATATTTTTAACTTTTTTGTTAGAAATATCACATTTAATAAATTTATAGTTTTTATTTTTGCTAAATTTTTTTGTATTATAAAAATTTGAAGAATAGGAAATTTTATCTAAATTTATTACGTAAAATTTTTTTTTAAGCAATAACTCTATAAGATTACTGCCAATAAATCCTAATCCTCCAGTTACAATTATGGTCTTCATTCAAAATTTTTACATTAATAAAAAAAAAAGTATATATTTAAGTATTTAAAATTAATAATATATATGCTGTCAAATCTAACCGTAGTAATTGTCACTTATAAAACAGATAAAAATATTTTAAGAAATTGTATTAACTCAATTGATGGAAAAGTCAAAATCAAAATAATAGAAAATTCAGAAAAATTTGAAAATAAAGAGATTTTTGAAAATGATTTTTCAAATCTATCTATATATTGTACTGGTAAAAATCTTGGAATGGGTAGTGGAAACAATTTTGGAGTCAATCTCGTTAAGACTCGCTATGTACTCATTCTTAATCCAGATACAATTTGTGACAAGAATTT
>CACJXT010000046.1 GCA_902597425.1 uncultured Pelagibacteraceae bacterium
ATGCCCAAAAAAAATAGGGCAAATAAAAAAAAATAAACAATATAAAAATTTAATATTCTGTACTTATAAAGATTTTTCTAAAATAATTTACAAATTAAAAGGTAAAAATTTTTGTATAGATAATTTAACATGTTCTATTTCTAATGAATCTATCATAAGAAAATATTTTAGAATCAGGCTCAAAATTGATCCTTGTTACATGATGAAATCTATTAAGAATAAAATAGAAATAAAACATACAAGAAATGCTCACTTTAAAGATGGTCTTGCTTTAACTAAATTTATTTTTTGGATTAAAAACGTTAATAAAAAAAAAATAACAGAATTAGAAGCTAAAAATAAGTTAGAAAAATTCAGAAGACTAAATAAAGATTATTTATTTCCAAGCTTTGATACTATAGCTGGTGCAGGTTCTAATGGAGCAATCATACACTACAGAGTTAATAAAAAATCTAATAAAATTATAAAAAAAAATGATATTTTTTTATGCGACTCTGGTGGACAATATAATTATGGAACAACAGATGTCACAAGAACTATTTGCTTTTCTGAACAAAAAAAATCTATTAAGAACACTTTTACCAATGTGTTAAAAGGGCATATAGCCGTTGCACAAACAGATTTAAACAAAATTAATATTGGAAAAAAGATCGATGCTCGTGCTAGAAAATTTTTAAATAAAGATGGTTTAGATTACGCCCATGGCACAGGGCACGGTGTTGGTTTTTTTTTAAATGTCCATGAAGGACCACAATCTATATCAAAATATAATTCTGTTAAAATTAAGGAAGGTATGATTTTAAGCAATGAACCGGGCTATTATAAAAAAGGAAATTATGGAATTAGGATAGAAAATTTAGTTTATGTTAAAAAAAATAAAAAAAATTTACGATTTGAAAATCTGACTTTAGCACCTATAGAATCAAAATTAATAAATTATAAACTTCTTAGCAAAAGTGATAAAGATTACTTATTTAAATACCATTTAACAATATATGTTATGTTTTATAAATTTTTAAATATGAAGGAAAGAAAATGGTTAGCTGGTCTTATTTAACATTTTCATCCATTCTTTTTGATTAATAATATTAATATTTAACTGTTTTGCATTATTAACTTTTTTTGTAGTTGGTTTTTCTCCAACTATTAAATAATCAAGTTTTTTATTTACGTTACTTATTATTTTTCCTGAATTTTGTTCTATTAAAGATTTAGCCTCAGCTCTGCTTATTCCGTTTAGCTTTCCAGTAAACATAAATGTTTTATTCTTAAATAACCCATTTTTGTTAATTTGAGCTACATTTGCAATTTTAAGAATTTTTTTAAGTTCTGATATAACTTTTAAATTAGTTTTATTTAGAAAGAAATTTTTAATAGATTTAATTTGTGTTTCACCAATACCGTCTATATTTGCTAAATCATTCATATCACTATTTATGGATAGCTTAAAAAAACTATCTGCAGACTTTAAGTGCCTTGCTAAAAGTTTTGCATTTTCTTGGCCAATATGCCTTATGCCTAAAGCATATATAAATCTTTCTAGAGAAATTATTTTTTTACTTTCGATTGAATATTTCAGGTTTGAAACAGAAAGATTACCCCACCCTTCAAGTTTTGTAATTTTATTGTAATTTAGTTTAAAAATATCTTGAGGTAATCTTAATAGATTAAGTTTCCAAAAATTTTCAACTATTTTTTTTCCGAAACCATCTATATTAAAGGCTTCTTTTGATACAAAATGTTTAATTTTTTCAATGGCAATTTTTTCACATTCATATCCCTCGCTTATACATCTTCTTACAGCATCTTGCTTTTTAGTTACTTCATTAAAATCTTTAATTGTTTTAGATCCACAAGAAGGACATTCTTTGGGAAAATTGAATTTGATAGAATTTTTTTTTCTTTTTTTTAGATCTACAGAAATAACATGAGGTATAACGTCCCCTGCTCTTTCAACTGTTACCGTATCTCCTACCCTAATATCTTTTCTATTAATTTCATCCTCATTATGAAGAGTAGCATTGGATACCATAACTCCACCAATATTTACTGGTTTTATTTTAGCAACTGGTGTAAGAGCTCCTGTTCTTCCAACTTGAATTTCAATATGTAAAACTTCAGAAATAGAATTGTTTGCCGAAAATTTATGTGCTATAGCCCATCTTGGAGCATTAGCAGCAAATCCTAACCTATTTTGTAAGTCAAAACTATTTACTTTATAAACAATACCATCAATATCAAACTCAATTTCTTTTCTTTTTTCTTCTAAAGCTTTATGATTAATAATTAAATTTTTTACTCCTTTAATTATTTTATTAAATCTATTGATCTTAAATCCCCATAATTTTAGATTTTTTAAAAAATCTGATTGAGTATTAATTTTCATATTTTTCGAATAACCATAAGTATATGCAATAAATTTTATTGGCATTTTTTTTGTAATATTTGGATCTTTTTGTCTTAGTGAGCCTGATGCTGCATTTCTAGGATTTGCAAACTTACCTTTTATTTTTTCAAAATCATTATTTTGAATAAAAACTTCCCCACGAATATCAATTTCAGCTGGAAAATTTTTTATTTTTATTTCTTTAGGTATATCTTTTATAGTTTTTAAATTTTCAGTAATATCCTCACCTTCTTTACCGTCTCCTCTAGAAAGTCCTCTAATAAAATTTCCATTTTTATATATTAAGGATGCTGATATTCCATCAATTTTTGGTTCAGCACTATATTCTATCTCATCTGCTTTTTTATAACTTAAAAAATTATTAATTTTTTTTTCAAAATTTATTAAATCCTCTTCATTAAAAGCATTTCCAAGAGAAAGCATTGGAACTTTGTGTTTAATTTTTTTAAAGATTTTTGAAGGTTTAAAACCTACTGTTTCTGAAGGAGAATTTTTATCTTTTAAAAATTTATATTTATTTTCTAAATTTAAAACTTCTCTCTTAAGAATATCAAACTGAGAATCGCTTATATCTGTTTTATTATTATTATAATAAAGCTTATTATACTTTTGAATTAATTTAATTTTTTTTAAATATTGTTTATATATTTCCTTATCATTCATTTTTAGTAAATATAGACTTGTATTTTTTAATCAAAAAATTACTTTCTTTTTTTCTTTTTTCAGGCTTTGCTAATTTATATTCTTTATTAAAAATTTTATAGGTGCTTTTATACCAATCACTAGATAAATAATTATAGCCTAATAAATTCGCATATTTTTTTGCTTCATTCTCTAAGCCAAT
>CACJXT010000047.1 GCA_902597425.1 uncultured Pelagibacteraceae bacterium
TTCCCAGTATTTTTTCAAAAAAAGAAGTTCAAAACTTATTGAGTGCTGTACCTAAACTTTATGAAATAAGAGAAGAATACAATTTTCGTGAAAAAGAAAGCGATGTAGTTCGTACAAATTTTGCAGCTCATCTTTATAGTATTCCTTTTGCAAAACTTGCTCGACATCCACGCATGATTCAACCAGTAGAAAACTTATTACAAGAAAAATTGTATATGCATCAATTTAAAATTAATGGAAAAATGGCCTTTGATGGTGATGTGTGGCAGTGGCATCAAGATTATGGGACATGGTTCAATGACGATTTAATGCCAAGTGCTCGTGCTATGAATGTAGCAATTTTTCTTGATGAAGTTACAGAGTTTAATGGCCCTCTTTTATTTATACCAGGCAGTCATAAAAAAGGTGTTATAAAAGCAAAACATGATTTAACAACTACTAGCTATCCTCTTTGGACAATAGACAATGATTTAATAAAACAATTAGTTAATAGAGCTGGTGGACGTAAAGGTGGCATTGTAAGCCCACAAGGTCCTGCAGGCTCAATGATTATATTTCATAGTTGTTTAGTTCATGCTTCAAGCAATAATCTATCTCCTTTTAATAGAATAAGTGTTTACTTAAGTTTATGTGCAGTAAGTAATCATATTCGAAGATTTAAACGTAAAGAATATATAGCTCATCGTGATTTTACTCCTATTGAATGTTTGCCAGATGACTGTTTAATAAAAGATTATGACGTTAACTTACCTTGGGAGAAAGGTGTTCCGGAAAGTGCTTATCAAACTTCACTCAAAGAAATAACTAAATAATAAAAAAATTAACAAATCTAAATTATGTATTTAAACACTAAACTCGAAGAATTTGACGGATGTATTAAAGTCGCTTTTATTGGATGTGGAAAATTCATTTCCATGTTTTTATCACAATACAATAATCTTAAAAAAATAAAAATTGATACAATAGTTGATCTTAAAATAGAGCAGGCAAAAAAAAATTGTTTAAACAGCGGATTATCTGAAGATACTATAAATAAAATTAACTTTGTAAATAGTATAGAAGATGCCATTGATAGAGATATTGAAATATTTATAGAAGCTACTGGAAATCCAATTATTGGCACAGTTCACGCTTATAAAATTTTAAAAAAAAAGAAACATGTCATTTTAGTTAATGTAGAAGCAGATGTTACTTGTGGAAAATATTTATCAGATCTTGCAAAAGAAAATAAGGTTATTTGCTCAATGGCTTATGGTGATCAACCATCGTTAATACTAGAGCAAATTGAATGGGCAAGATTAAATGGTTTTTTAGTAGTTTGTGCAGGAAAGGGAACCAAATATCATCCATCATTTGAATATTCCACTCCAGATACTGTGTGGGAACATTATGGTTTAAGTAAGGAAAGGGCCGAAACTGAGTCAGGAATGAATCCTAAAATGTTTAACAGTTTTTTGTGCGGAGATAAATCTGCTATAGAAATGTGTGCTGTAAGCAATGCAGCAAATTTAAAATGTCCAACAAACGGTTTAACTTTTCCTCCTGTTGGAGTTTATGATATTGCAAAAAAACTTATTCCAAAATCAGATGGAGGTTTAATTGAATATGAAGGTCAAGTAGAAGTTATTTCTAGTATAGATTTAAAAAAAAAAGATATTCCCAATGACCTAAGATGGGGTGTTTATGTGGTTATTAAAGCACAAAATCAATACGTAAAGAATTGTTTTAAAGATTACGGTATGGTTACTGATGCTTCAGGAAATTATTCAGCTATATGGAGACCTTATCACTACATAGGTCTAGAACTTGCTCAATCAATATATTCAGTTGCCTTAGAAAAAAAAGCTACTGGATTTACAAAAAAATATAATTCTGATGTTGCAACATATGCAAAGAAAGATTTAAAAATTGGTGAAAAATTAGATGGAGAAGGTGGTTTTTGTTCTAGAGGAAAGTTAATAACATCAAAAAAATCAAAAGATCTGTTCAATCTATTATTAAAGATTTAATTAAAATTAAAAAATTATATAAACCAAAAGAAATAAGATTTGAAGATGATGTTTTCGCATATAATCAAAAATGGTTAAATGAATTTAAAATTGAATATCCTAAGCACATAGGAATTCCATTTCATTGTTATGTAACTCCCTCAACAGCTAAAGATGAAATTTTACAAGGCTTAAAAGAAGCCGGATGCAAATCAGTTTCTATGGGCATTCAATCGGGAAGTGAAAAAATTAGAACTAAATTACTTCACAGAAGACATTCTGATGAGTTAATCATTGCTGCGGCACAAAGAATAAAAAAACATAAGTTAAAAATTTTTGCAGAATATATTTTCGGTTTCCCTGAAGAAACCCCTGAAGATATGTGGAAATCATACGAACTTAATGATAAAATTAAACCGTTCAGCGCTTTATCTTTTATTTTTTATCCTTATCCAAAAACTGCTTTAGCAGAATATAGTTTAAAAAATGGATATTTGACTAAAGAAGATTATGACAAGGTTAAAGATGGATATGGATCATATCATACAAGTTGTTGGCTTAATTTACCTTTTAAAGATGAAGTTTATAAATTAAATGCAATGCTTCCAATTTGGAACAAAACTCCTGATTTTTTAAAACCAATATTAAAAAGAATTTTAAAATTAAAGTATGGACTAATTCACAAATTAGTCTATGTAGCTTCAGTACCCACAATGTGGTTTGAAGAATTTGTTTCTAGAATTAAAGCAATGCCAAGAATGTTGATGATGACAAGAAGCGCTTTAATGAATGATGATTGGGATAAATCTTATGATGATACGTATATTCCCGTTACATCATCTGAATATATTAAAACAAATATAAAGTCTAAAGATAAAGAATTTGAAAATCTTATCCCAGAACATATTTTAGCTAAACAAAGACTTGAAAAACAGATCAAAGAAAAAAGAAAAAAAGAACATTTTTTTCATGGTAAAATAAGATTCAACACCTAATCTTAAATCAGTTTAACTTAATCCTAGACATTATTAAAAATTTATATAATTAAAAAATTTAAATGATAGTACAATTTAATGTAATAGATAGAAACGAAAACAAAACCTCTATAGAAGCTGAGGAGGGGACAACTATAAAAGATGCAATAATGGATAAATTAAGTCCAGGGAATTTTGCTCTTTGTGGAGGA
>CACJXT010000048.1 GCA_902597425.1 uncultured Pelagibacteraceae bacterium
ATAAGGTCTAGTATTATAATACTTATCTGCAACTTCATCTGAAACCTGTGAAATTTGTCCATTAATTCTAACTTGTCTTAATAAACTTTTCCAATAAAAACACATTTCTGCTTTTGGATTTTCTTTTAAAGATAAACTTTTTTGACTATTTAAATTTGTATAAAAAATAAATCCATTTTCACTAAAATCTTTAAGCAAAACCATTCTTACGGAAGGGGTTCCTTCCTTATCTGAAGTTGCTAAAGAAAGAGCATTTGGATCATTTGGTTCGGTTTCTTTTGCTTTATTCATCCATGTTTTAAACAATTCAATTGGATCATTTGTGTCCAAAAAGCATTTATCCAACCCTAATAAGTTTTTTTGATTCATAATTTTAACAAAATAATCTATATAATATAAATTAATGTCATTTAATACTTTTGGAAAGATATTTCGTTTCACAACGTGGGGAGAATCTCATGGTCTTGCTATAGGGTGCATAGTTGATGGATGTCCACCAAATGTCAATATAAAAGAACAAGATATCCAAATAGAGCTAGATAAAAGAAAACCTGGACAATCTAAATTTACTACTCAACGTAAAGAAGATGACAAAGTTCAAATTTTATCTGGAGTGTTTGAAGGTAAAACAACTGGAACTCCTATTTCTTTAATAATTTATAATAAAGATATGAAATCGAGAGATTATGAAACAATTAAAAATAAATTTAGACCGGGCCACGCTGATTTTACATATTTCAAAAAATATGGCATTAGAGATTATCGAGGAGGCGGAAGGCAGTCAGCTCGTGAAACAGCTTCAAGAGTTGCTGCAGGAGCAATAGCAAAAAAAGTATTAGAAAATAAAATTGGAAAAAAATTTAAAGTAATTGGTGCTGTCACTCAATTAGGTATTCTGGGTTGTGATGTAAAAAAATGGAATGATAAAACTATTAGAAAAAATCCATTTTTTTGTCCTGATAAATCAATTGTTAACCTTTGGAAAAAATACTTATTAAGTATAAGAAAATCTGGTTCTTCCTGTGGAGCAATAATTGAAATAAGGGCTAGAGGAATTCCTGTTGGCCTAGGTGCTCCTATTTATTCTAAACTTGATATGGATTTAGCTTCTGCAATGATGAGCATTAATGCAGTAAAAGGAGTAAATATTGGATCTGGAATGAACTCTGCACAGTTAACAGGTGAACAAAATTCTGATGAAATTTCTCGAAGAGGAAAAAAACTAAAGTTTCATTCTAATAATGCAGGAGGCATTCTTGGTGGAATATCTACAGGCCAAGAAATAGTAGTTTCTTTTGCAGTAAAACCAACTTCCTCAATTTTAAAAAGCAGAAAAACAATTGACAAATTTGGTAAAAATACATCTATATCTGTGAAAGGTCGACACGATCCTTGTGTTGGAATTAGAGCAGTTCCAGTTGGGGAAGCAATGTTAAATTGTGTATTGCTTGACCATTACCTTTTAAATAAAGCTCAATGTGGAAATTAATAATTATTTTTGTTTTTGAAGAACTATATTTGAGTTAAGTAGATTTATTACTCTTTCTTCTATTGAATCACTATCAAGTGCCGCTAATTTATACATCAATTCTGGTTTATCTTGATCTATAAATTTGTCAGGTAAAATCATAGATCTAAATTTTAATCCATTGTCTAAAAGATTTTTTTCAGACAAAAATTTAGCAACATGTGAACCAAATCCTCCAATAGAACCTTCTTCGATTGTAATAATTGCTTCATGATCTGTTGCTAATTGCCATATTAAATTTTCATCAAGTGGTTTTGCAAATCTTGCATCTGCTATGGAAATACCAATTCCTTTTTTTTTTAAAGCTATTGACGCTTTCAAGCACTCATTTAATCTTGCTCCAAAATTGATTATAGCTAATTTTTTTCCTTCTTGGATAATTTTGCCTTTTCCTATTTCTAATTTTTGATCAATTGAAGGTAATTCAACACCAATTCCTACTCCTCTTGGATATCTAAAAGCTGAGGGTTTATCGTTTATATCTACTGAAGTATTAATCATTTTAACTAGCTCAGCTTCATCACTGGCTGCCATAACTACAAAATTTGGAAGAGTCGATAAATAAGTAATATCAAAAGAACCTGCGTGGGTAGGTCCATCAGCCCCAACTAATCCAGCTCTATCGATTGCAAATCGAACTGGTAGACTTTGAATTGCAACATCATGAACTACTTGATCGTATGCTCTTTGTAAAAAAGTTGAATATATAGCTGCATAAGGTTTGAACCCTTCTGTTGCCATGCCAGCTGCAAAAGTCACCGCATGTTGTTCAGCAATACCAACATCAAACATCCTTTTTGGAAATTTTTCACCAAAAATATCCATTCCTGTGCCAGATGGCATTGCGGCTGTTATACCAACTATCTTGCTATCTTTTTCAGCATGTTTAATTAGAGTGTTTGCAAAAACTTTTGTATAAGCAGGAATTTTATTTTTAGATTTTTCTTGAATTCCTGTTTGTACATTAAATTTTGATACTCCATGATATTTATCTAACGCTTCTTCTGCAAAAGAATAACCTTTACCTTTTTCAGTTTTAATATGGATCATTATTGGACCTTCATGATTAGACTCTTTAGCATTTTTTAATACAGAGACTAATGCACCTAAATCATGTCCATCTATTGGTCCCTCATAATGAAACCCTAAAGAATTAAATAATGTACCTCCAGTAACTGCGGATCTTAAAAAATCTTCAGCTTTTCCTGCTTTTACGCTAATTTTTTTGGAGAAAGATGAAATAATAATTTTTACAATTTCTCTAAAACTAAAATACAATTTACCTGAAAGTAATTTAGTTAAATATGAACGCATAGCCCCGACTGGTTTTGAAATAGACATATCGTTATCATTTAAAACAACAATCATTTTAGTTTTTGAGTCTCCTGCATTATTCATTGCTTCATAAGCCATTC
>CACJXT010000049.1 GCA_902597425.1 uncultured Pelagibacteraceae bacterium
TTGACTAAAATGCACGAACAAACTTAACTGTTCCGTAATGACTTAAATAGTCTGCATCGTTCGCCGTAGCTTCATAACCTAAACTAAGCGATGTCACATCAGAACCAAATGTATACCCTAGTCCTAATGTTGCAGACAATTCTTCAACCTTTGTTGATGTATTAAATGCAGATCCACCACCTTGGTATGTGTTCTTGGTGTTAATAGTGTTATCACCAAACTCATTGTTAATTGCTAATGAGAACATCGGTGTTCCCTCGTCAGTTACTTTATGTGCCTTAAATCCAAGTGAGCCAATAATTGATGAAACCTCGTCTTGATCAATATTTAATCTTAAATTATCAGATGATGTAGTTGATGTTTCAGTATAGCTATCTGTTTGAATAACTGTTCCAGTTACACTTCCAAAAGGGGTAATAAAAGCACCATTATCCGTTTGTATTGGAACTCCTCCTTCAATTTTTAATGAAGCTTGCTCGCTATCATATGAGCCTTTGTAAGTTCTATCTAATCCAGCAGTATTAACAATTCTTGATGTAGCGTTATCATTTATTCCAACTGTTAAACTACCTTCAAAGTAACCATTGTCAGTAACTTTATCTACATAAATTGAAGCTGTGTAACTATCAATGTCATTTGTTGATTTACCACTTCCCTTTCCTTCAACATCTGTTTGAGAGTGAGATAAAGATAAACCAATAACCGATCCACCTTCAGTTATACCATCAAGTCCTATTGCTAAACCTACAGTTCCAGCACTATAACCAAACTCAGTACCGCTTCCTACAGTATTATTTTGTTGATTTACATCGGAAGCAAAAGCTTGCAAAAATCCAGAGTTTGCACTCATACCCATACCAGCTGCAACACCTGTAACATATGCATCTCCAGATCTTAAAGAAGCCATTCTGTTTGATACAATTCCTTGTACTGTTCCAGTCATAGCTCTTGTAGCTGAAGTTGATCCTACTACTCCATCAGTTTGTACACCTACTTGATTAGCTAAATTAGTATCAGCTGTCGCATCTTGTCCACCAATGGCATTTAATGCATTATTAAACGAGTTTTCAAGTGTAGAGTCAGCATTATCATCTGAAACTGCAGCTAACAAAGCTTGTTTTAAAGCTATTGCTTTGTCTACTGTAACACCTAGTTCAGCTGAAGTGGTTGAATCAGCTTTATAGTTAGCAGTTACAACAGTTGAACCGTTACCAGAGCTACTTGCAGCAGCACTATAGTCCATAACAGCATTATCTTGAATTGCAGCATTAGCCTCTGTAACACTAGTCGCATTATCACCAAGACCAGCATCACCCTCACCTAAGAATAAAACCAAAGTTTCAGAATCTTTTAAATTCTCTGGCATATAAATTTTTGCACCAGAAGTCATTGTTGGTCTAGTTGTGGCTACTTCGTTAAATACATTGACACCATCAGTAAGAGTATTATCGATATATAAAATAGAAGACGCACCCATTGCAACTACTTCTGATTCATTGTCTGCAGCTTGTATAGTTGCATCACCAGTAATTGTTAATGTGTTTGCAGCAACAGCAGCACCAAAAGTGGCATCTGCACTAGCAGAAACAGTCGTTGAAAGTGCTTTTTTAGCATCAGTTCCAATTGCAGCAAAAGTTGTTCCAGCTGTATTTGAAGCAGTTACTACACCATCTCCATCAGTAGTAACAGTAATAGCTCCAGAAAGAGTAATTGCAGAAGATCCGCTTGTTTTAAATTCAGCATCACCATCACCTGCTTGTGTTAAAACTATTGCACCTGTATAATCCGTAGTAACTTCCATCTTTGAATCTTCGGCCGCAACATTACCGCCATGAATGGTTGCAGCTCCAGCAACTGTTGAATTAAATAAAGCAATACCTGCCTTAGCAGTTGCACCAATAGTAATTGTATCAACAGATACAGCTCCTGAGAAAGTTGTAAGAGCACCTGCACCATCAGCTGAGTCTGTAACAGCTAACTCAGTTGCACCACTAGTTTCCGATATCTCTCCAGCAATAGTTACGGCAGCAGTATTATTAAATGTAGCTTTACCAGCTACTAAAGCAATATCAGTTGCAGTAACAGCTTTGGCAAATACAGCATCACCTGTTAAAGTAATTGTTGTAGCTTGAACTGTTTCACTAAATGTACCAACTGTAGAATCGTCTACATTAATTGTTGCAATACCATTTGTTTCACCAATAGCACCTGAAAAAGTTGTAGTTGCACTTACTTCTAATATACCAGCACCTGCTGTTGAACCATCAAAGGTTAATGTATGAGTATCAGCAGCTGTTACATCAATGAATGCTCCATCAACAGCATTAATTGTTACAGTACCTACTGTAGCTTCTCCTAAATCTAAACTTCCACCCGATGTACCCAGATTAACAGTCATAGATTCACCACTAGTACCTTTAAGTGAGAAGGTAGCTCCAGTTATATCTAGCTTAAAAGCTCCTGATAAATCATAAACCACAGCAGTACCATCTGTGTTAATCATGTTTGTTAACTGATCATCAGCTGCTAGAACTGTTGTAGCAGTTGCACCTGTAAAAGTAATATTGTCAGCATTGCCA
>CACJXT010000050.1 GCA_902597425.1 uncultured Pelagibacteraceae bacterium
CAGGCTTTGATCCGAAAATTTCCGAATGGGGAAACCCTCCACTTTATGTGGAACTTTAAACTGAATTCATAGGTTTAAAGAGACAACCTGGAGAACTGAAACATCTAAGTAACCAGAGGAAAAGAAATCAATTGAGATTCCGTTAGTAGTGGCGAGCGAAAACGGAATAGGCCAGTAATTATGTTAAAAAAATTTGAATAGTTTGGAAAAACTAACCACAGAGGGTGATAGTCCCGTAAAAGTAATGTTTAACAAAATTCTTGAGTAAAGCGGGACACGTGAAATCTTGCTCGAATATAGGGGGACCACCCTCTAAGCCTAAATACTCTTCAGTGACCGATAGTGAACTAGTACCGTGAGGGAAAGGTGAAAAGAACCCCTATTAGGGGAGTGAAATAGAACCTGAAACCGCATGCCTACAATCAGTCGAAGCTCTTTTTAGAGTGACGGCGTACCTTTTGTATAATGGGTCAGTGACTTAATTTATTAAGCAAGCTTAAGCCATCTAGGTGTAGGCGCAGCGAAAGCAAGTCTTAATAGGGCGATTAGTTTAATGAATTAGACCCGAAAACGAATGAGCTTACCATGAGCAGGTTGAAAGCAAGGTAACACTTGCCGGAGGACCGAACCAGTTGACGTTGAAAAGTCTTTGGATGACTTGTGGTAAGGGGTGAAAGGCCAACCAAATTCGTAGATAGCTGGTTTTCCGCGAAAACTATTTAGGTAGTGCGTTGAATAAATATGCGTTTAGAGGTAGAGCACTAAATGGGCTAGGGGGAAGAGATTCCTACCAAACCTAATAAAACTCCGAATGCTAAACGTAGTTCTTCAACAGACAGACTGTGGGTGCTAAGGTCCATGGTCGAGAGGGAAAAAGCCCAGACCACCAGATAAGGTCCCCAAATTATGATTAAGTGTGAAAGGATGTGGAAATTCCTTAACAGCCGGGAGGTTGGCTTAGAAGCAGCCATCCTTTAAAGATAGCGTAACAGCTCACCGGTCTAATAGAGTTTCTGCGCCGAAGATGTAACGGGGCTAAAATCATATACCGAATCTGTGGATTTGTAATTTCTTCGGAAATTACATCTGGTAGCGGAACGTTCTGTAAGCCTGTGAAGGAGTACCCGTGAGGGACTCTGGAGGTATCAGAAGTGCGAATGCTGACATAAGTAACGATAAACGAAGTGAAAAACTTCGTCGCCGAAAATCCAAGGGTTTCTGCGCAAGGTTAATCCGCGCAGAGTTAGTCGGCACCTAAGGCGAGGGCGAGAGCCGTAGTCGATGGAAATAAGGTTAATATTCCTTAACCAGATGGTAGTGACGAATTTCATAAGTTGTGAGTTCTTAATGGATTGAACTTGCTGCGAAGAAGTTCCAAGAAATAGCTCCATCATTAGACCGTACCCTAAACCGACACAGGTGGATTAATAAAGTATATTTAGGCGCTTGAGAGAATGATGTTGAAGGAACTCGGCAAAATGCTTCTGTAACTTCGGGATAAAGAAGACCTTTTTTTAGGCAACTATTAAAGGGTGGCACAAGCCAGGGAGAAGCGACTGTTTATCAAAAACACAGGGCTCTGCTAACACGTAAGTGGATGTATAGGGTCTGACGCCTGCCCGGTGCTGGAAGGTTAATGCGATGGGTGCAAGCTCATTTCTGAAGCCCCAGTAAACGGCGGCCGTAACTATAACGGTCCTAAGGTAGCGAAATTCCTTGTCGGGTAAGTTCCGACCTGCATGAATGGCGTAACGATTTCTCCGCTGTCTCCAACATCAACTCAGTGAAATTGAATTCTCCGTGAAGATGCGGAGTTCGCGTAGTTAGACGGAAAGACCCCGTGCACCTTTACTGCAACTTTACATTGGTGTTAGGAAAAACATATTTAGCATAGGAGGGAGACATTGAAGCAAAGGCGTCAGCTTTTGTGGAGTCGCCAGTGAAATACCTCTTTTGTTTTTCTTGGCATCTAACTGATTGCCGTCATCCGGCATCAAGACATTGTATGGTGGGTAGTTTGACTGGGGCGGTCGCCTCCCAAATAGTAACGGAGGCGTGCGAAGGTAGGCTCAGAACGGTCAGAAATCGTTCGTAGAGTGCAATGGCATAAGCCTGCCTGACTGTGAGACTGACAAGTCGAGCAGAGTCGAAAGACGGTCATAGTGATCCGGTGGTTCTGAGTGGAAGGGCCATCGCTCAACGAATAAAAGGTACGCCGGGGATAACAGGCTGATACTGCCCAAGAGCTCATATCGACGGCAGTGTTTGGCACCTCGATGTCGGCTCATCACATCCTGGGGCTGGAGCAGGTCCCAAGGGTTTGGCTGTTCGCCAATTAAAGTGGTACGTGAGCTGGGTTCAGAACGTCGTGAGACAGTTCGGTCCCTATCTGCTATGCGTGTAGAAGAATTGAGAGGAGCTGTCCCTAGTACGAGAGGACCGGGATGGACATACCACTGGTGGACCGGTTGTAGCGCCAGCTGCAGTGCCGGGTAGCTAAGTATGGACGAGATAACTGCTGAAAGCATCTAAGCGGGAAACTCACCTCAAAACTAGTTCTTCCTATA
>CACJXT010000051.1 GCA_902597425.1 uncultured Pelagibacteraceae bacterium
CTTTATTAGAGCCACTTATTTTATCTGCCAATTGCGGTCATTCTTTCAACAGATAATCTTGCTTTTTCTATTATTTCATTACTCATTATGATTTCATTTGTTTCATTTTCTAAGCAATTTAAAATTTTAGGCAAAGTAATTTTTTTCATATGAGGGCATAAATTACATGGTTTAACAAATTTTACATTTGGATTTTCAATTTGAACATTATCACTCATGGAGCATTCAGTAACCATCATTACTTTTTCAGGCTGATTTTTTTCAACATACCTAATCATTCCAGTTGTAGATCCAGCAAAATCACTTGCGCTAATTACATCAGGAGGACATTCTGGATGAGCAATAATTTTTATTCCAGGATTATTTTTTCTAATTTCCTTTATTTCTTTTTCATTAAATTGTTCGTGAACAATACAAGTGCCTTTCCAAGAGATAATTTCTACATCTGTTTGTGACGCTACGTATTTAGCTAAATAGTCATCAGGTAAAAAAATTACTTTTTTTACCTCAAGGGAATTAACAATTTTAACAGCATTTGCTGAAGTGCAACAAATATCAGTTTCCGCTTTCACATCAGCTGAAGTGTTTACATATGATACAACAGGGACTCCTGGATATTTTTCTTTTAAAAGCTTTACATCTTTACCTGTAATAGAAGAAGACAAAGAGCAACCAGCACTCATATCTGGAAGCAAAACTTTTTTTTGTGGATTCATCAATTTAGCTGTTTCAGCCATAAAATGAACTCCACACATTATAATTAAATCTGCTTTTGTCTTAGAAGCTTCAATTGCTAAAGCAAGTGAGTCAGCAGCAACATCAGCTATGCCATGATAAATTTCTGGTGTTTGGTAATTGTGAGCGAGTATAATTGCATTCTTTTCTTTTTTTAGTTTATTAATTTTATGTATGTATGGTGCATGAGTTGACCACTCAATTTCTGGCAAAATTTTAGAAATCTTTTGATATATTGGTTCTGTTGCTTTTTTAACTTCAGATGTAAATTCCATTTTAAAACTGTATCAACTTGAAAGATAATTGTCATTCAATTATTCTGTCGCATAATGCGGCCATGCTGACATTGTTAGACAGGCTTGGTTAAGGGCCAAGTGGATTTATCCTTGAGTCTCCAAATCTATCTGGCCGCACCAGATATTCTTAAAAAATAAAACCCATTATTCCTAATATTCCAATACTGGCCAAAAACATTGTTGATGTAATAAACGCTATTATCGAAGCAGTAATTCCAATTATATACAAAACTTTAGTTTCCTTCTTATGCCAAGCAATAACTCCTAGTGTTAATCCAACTATCGAACTTGAATTTGCATAAATTTCATCCCCTGCACAAGCTATCAAATAACCACCTGAGGCAGCTACATCCTCTGCAAACATTATAACTTTTACTTTTTTTTTTTTTGATTGTTGTCGAATAAATTTATATAATAAATGGGACTGTACTGGCGATCCTCCTGGTGAATTAATTGATATTGCAACTGCACTAATTTTTTTTAACGAAAAAGCTTTTTTAATAATTTCTTCCTGGCTTGCAAAATCAATCCCTTGTTTAAATTTACCAACATTTCCAATAACTCCGTTGAGTTTTATATGTGAAACAATTTTTTTTTTTTAAAAAAAGAGAACATTAATTACACTTATAGAATTTTTTGCTTAATATAAAGTCTACTTATAGTTGAAGATTTAGGTGCGTCAATTGATATGTAATAATAATTATGCAATTGTACTAACTTTGACTTATGGGGACAGTAATTCAACTAAAAAAACAAATAAACAATTCATATTTGGATCTAAAAAATTCAGTTGAGGATAAATTAGTTTTGGTTGAAGAAAAAATTAAAAATAAATTAACCAGCAATGTTGATCTAGCCCAAAAAATATCTGACTACCACTTAAAAACTGGTGGAAAAAGATTAAGAGCTTTACTTACTCTTGGCTCATCAAAGCTTTGTGGTTATTTAAAAGGTGGAAGAGATATAAATTTAGCGGCCTGCATTGAGTTAATACATGGAGCAACCCTATTGCATGACGATGTTATAGATAACAGCGATACACGAAGAGGAAAAAAAACAATAAATATAATTTGGGGAAATCAATCTTCAATTTTAGCAGGAGATTATTTGTTAAGTAGATGTTTTGAAATGATGGTTGAAGATGGTAATTTAGAAATTTTAAAACTTCTATCTACAACTTCAGCTAAAATTGCACAAGGAGAAATACTCCAACTACAACATAAAGGCGAAATCGATATGTTAGAAGAAACCTATCTAAAAATTATATATTCTAAGACAGCTGCTTTATTTTCTGCTGCTACTAAAGTAGGAGCTATTTTGTCAAAAAAAAATAATAAAGAAAAAGAAGCCTTAGAATTTTATGGTAAAAATTTAGGTCTCACTTTTCAAATAGCAGATGATACGCTGGACTATAATTCTGAAATTAATTTATTTGGCAAAAAGATAGGAAATGATTTTTATGAAGGAAAAATTACATTGCCAATAATACTTTTGTATCAACAAACAAATTATTCAGAAAAAAAACAATT
>CACJXT010000052.1 GCA_902597425.1 uncultured Pelagibacteraceae bacterium
TAATCATATATCTAGCTCAGATATTAAAACTTTAGTTCATTCTGCTATTAAAAAGAAAAAAGGTAAAAAAATCACAGTTGAAATTGATAATTTAAACCAACTAAAAAAAATATTAGGTCTTAAATTTAATACAGTACTTTTTGATAACATGAGCATTAAAAAATTAAAAGCTGGAGTTAAAATAGCTAAAAAATTTTACGAAACAGAAGCTTCAGGAAATATCAATTTGAAAAACATAAAAAAAGTTGCCTCGACTGGTGTTAACAGAATTTCAATTGGTAGCATTACACACAGTACATCTGCTGTAGATGTAAAATTAGAAATCTAAAAAGCTATTTTTTTAATTGAGCTTGTGCAGCCGCTAGTCGAGCTATGGGTACTCTATATGGTGAACATGATATGTAATTCAAACCTATTCTAGAACAAAATTTTATACTTTTTGGATCTCCTCCATGTTCGCCACAAATACCAAGTTTTAATTTTTTATTTTGCTTTGTTCCTTCGTCACATGCATATTTAATTAAATCTCCAACTCCATCATCAATTGAAATAAATGGATCAACATCAAATATTTTATTTTCAATATAATCATTCAAAAATTTACCACTATCATCACGACTAATTCCAAAAGTAGTCTGAGTTAAATCATTTGTTCCAAAACTAAAAAAATCTGCATGTTTTGCTATATCTTTTGCTTTAATGGCCGCTCTTGGTAACTCAATCATTGTTCCTACTAAATAATCTACTTTTGTTTTGTATTCTTTTTGCACTTTGTTTGCTGTTCTAATTACTAAGTCCTTTAATATTTTAATCTCAGCTTCTGTTGAAACTAATGGGATCATGATTTCAGGAATTATAGATTTATAATTTTTTTTTTTACATTCAATTAATGCCTCAAAAATAGCTCTACATTGCATTGCATATATTTCTGGAAAAGAAATTCCCAATCTGCAACCTCTATGACCAAGCATTGGATTATGTTCATGTAATTCATTAATTCTAGATTCTATCTCTTTGAATGGTATTTCTAAAGAATTAGACACATCTTGAATTTCATTTTTATTTTTTGGTAAAAATTCATGTAGAGGTGGATCAAGCAATCTTACAGTAACTGGAAAACCGTTCATTATTTTAAATATTTCAAAAAAATCTTTTTTTTGATATGGCAATATTTTTGATAAAGCATTATTTCTTTCTTCTTTTGTCTTGGCTAAAATCATTTGTCTAACAAATAAAATTCTTTCTTCATCAAAAAACATATGTTCTGTTCTACACAAACCTATACCTTCTGCTCCAAATTTTCTTGCAGTTTTTGTGTCTAAAACCGTTTCGGAATTTGTTCTAACTTTTAATTTTCTATAACTGTCTGCCCACTTCATTAATTTAGAAAAATCCCCTGATATCTCAGGTTGAACAGTTTTTATATTTCCTAAAATGATTCTACCGGTTGAACCATCAATTGTAATTATATCACCTTCTTTAACTTCAATTTCTGAACTTGTTGTTTTAAAGGTTTTGCTTTCATAATTAATACTTATTTCACTAGAGCCTGAAACACACGGTCTTCCCATTCCTCTTGCAACAACAGCGGCATGGCTTGTCATTCCTCCTCGTGAAGTTAAAATTCCTTTCGCTGCATGCATACCGTGGATATCTTCTGGCGAAGTTTCAACTCTTACTAAAATAGTATCTTGCATCATTTTATTAAGTCTTTCTGCTTCCTCAGAAGAAAAAACTACCTTCCCGCTTGCTGCTCCAGGAGATGCTGGTAAACCTTTGGCAACAACTTTAATATCATTTTTTTCATCAAGTGTTGGATGAAGTAAAGTGTTTAATAAATTTGGATCTATTCTTAGTATTGCTTCTTTTTTTGAAATTAACTTTTCTTTAACCATATCTACAGCTATTTTAACTGAAGATTTAGCGGTTCTTTTTCCAGATCGAGTTTGTAGCATCCAAAGTTTTTTATTTTCTACAGTAAACTCAATATCCTGCATATCTTTATAATATTTTTCTAAAATTTTTATATTTTTTACTAATTGAAAAAAAACTTTTGGTAAAGATTCTTCCATTGATTTTCCTTTTTTTTTAGAATTTTTTATTTTTTTTTTTGTAATATGTTGGGGCGTTCTTGTTCCAGACACAACATCTTCTCCTTGTGCATTAATTAAATATTCTCCATAAATTTCATTGGTTCCATCAGATGGATTTCTGGTAAAAACTACTCCTGTTGCACTATCATTTCCCATGTTGCCAAAAACCATTGATTGTACGTTTACTGCAGTACCCCAAAATGAAGGAATTTGATTTAATTTTCTATAAACTTTAGCCCTATCACTTTCCCATGATAAAAATATTGCACTTATAGCGTCAAACAATTGAACAAAAACATTTTGCGGAAATTCTTTATTTGTTTTTTTTTTAACTAATATTTTAAAATCTCTTATTAAACCATTCCAATCATTTTCATCTAACTCAGTATCT
>CACJXT010000053.1 GCA_902597425.1 uncultured Pelagibacteraceae bacterium
ATATTCTTTCATCTAATTTACCAATAGATATTTTAATCAATAATGCTGGTGCTATAACAACATCTTTATTTCAAATGACATCTGAAAAAAAATTAAGAGAAATATTTGAAACAAACTTTTTTTCTCAAACTTTGTTTACTCAATATATTTTAAAATCAATGGTTAAAAAAGGCAACATCGTTTATATTTCCTCAAGTTCCGCATTAGATGGAAATGCAGGAAGAAGTGCATATTCTGCTTCAAAATCTGCAATTATTGCTCAAGCAAAGTCTTTATCAAGAGAACTTGGTAATTTTAACATTCGTGTAAATGTAATAGCACCTGGTTTAACCGATACTGAAATGATGAGAAATAATACTCCTGAAAAAAATTTGAAAGAAGTTCTTTCACAAACATCTTTAAAAAGAGTTGGCACACCCGAAGAAATAGCAAAGTCAGTGTTAATGATCTCATCTGATTATGCGAATTACATTACCGGACAAGTTATTAGGGTAGATGGAGGAATGTAATGAATGAGGATGACATTTTAAAAATTAAAAATATAGAAAATTTTACATATAACGTAAGAAAAAATATTTTATATATGGCTTTAAATGCAGGCTCAAGTAGTGCACATTTTGGCGGTGCTCTTTCAATAGCAGAAATTGTTTCCACTTTATTTGAGGGATTTATGCAGTTGGATAAAAATAATCCCAAATGGGAGGATAGAGATAGATTCATTTTAAGTAAAGGTCATGCTTGTTTAGCGTACTATGCAGCTTTATGTGAAATAGGATATATTTCTAAAAAAGAGCTTGAAACTTTTGAAAAAAATGACTCAAACCTTTTAGGTCATCCAGTAATGAATAGAGATTTAGGAATCGAATTTTCAAATGGATCTTTAGGTATGGGTCTTTCATTAGGTATTGGAGTTGCTTTGGCATCTAAATTAAAAAAAAAAAATTTCAAGGTATTTGTAATTATAGGTGATGGGGAATGTAATGAAGGATCGGTTTGGGAGTCTGCAATGGCAGCACCCAACTACTCTTTGGATAATTTATATGCAATTATAGATAACAACAGCTATCAACAGACTGGATCAAACAAACAAATAATGGATCTAAAAAATTTAAATAACAAATGGAAAAGTTTTGGATGGAATACAACTGATTTAGATGGCCACAATATATCTGAACTTTATAATTATTTTAAAAGTAGTAAAGATATAAAAGGTCCAAAAGCGATCATTGCTAAAACCGTAAAAGGTAAAGGTTTTTCTTTCTCGGAAAATAATAATGATTGGCATCATTCAGTTTTAAGTAAATCATTTTATGAAAAAGCATTAAAGGAATTAGAGAAAAATGGAGATTAATGAGAAAAATATTAAGGTTTGGTCAATCATTGGCTCCAGAGCAACCTTTGGTTTAGTAGCATTAGATTTAGCCAAAAAAATTAATAATTTAATTGTCTTAACCTCTGATGTTTCAACTTCAGCAGGACTTGATAGGTATAGGAAGACCTTTCCTGAAAAATATATTGATACTGGAATAGCTGAACAAAATTTAATTGGAATAGCTGCTGGTTTAGCAAGTGAGAATTTTAATGTTTTAACTACAACTTTTGCACCTTTTCAAACCATGAGATGTTGTGAACAAATCAAAGTAAACCTAGGTTATATGAAACAAAAAGTTTGTATGGTTGGTTTGGCAAGCGGTTTAGCTTTGGGAACCCTTGGTTTTACTCATTCTTGTATAGAAGATGTTGGAGTTTTAAGATCAATACCTGGTTTAACAATAATTTCTCCAGCAGACTCTTTGGAAACAATTAAAGCAATAGAAGCTGCAGTAAAATTGAAAGGCCCATGTTATGTTAGATTATCTGGCACCAGTAATAATCCAGTTGTTTACAATAAGGATTATGAATTTGAAGTTGGAAAAGCTGTAAAACTTACAGACGGAAAAGATATAACAATTTTTTGTTCAGGTACAATGGTATATCAATGTTTAGAAGTCGAAAAAAAATTAAAATTAAAAAATATTTCTTGTAACGTAATAAATGTTCATACAATAAAACCAATCGATGCAAAATCAGTTGAAGAAGCTTGTAAATCAAAATTAATTGTTTCAGTAGAGGAGCATAATATAATTGGAGGTTTAGGAAGTGCTGTAGCAGAAAATTTAACCAGTTTAAAAGACACTCCCAAATTACTTATGTTGGGCATTAAAGACAATTATTCAAAAGGCGGCGAGTATAAATTTCTTTTAAATAAACATAGACTAACTTCAGAAAAAATTGTAGAAGATGTCATTTTTAATTATAATTCACTGTAATGGACAACTTAAAGAAATACACTGATGTTTTTATGAAATCTCTATCAATAGATGAAAGTAAATTTAATGAGCAAATTAAATATAATGAAATAGAAGAGTGGGATTCTATA
>CACJXT010000054.1 GCA_902597425.1 uncultured Pelagibacteraceae bacterium
ACAAGGGCACATAATTTAAAATGTTTTATTAAACTATTTTTCCAACTCTTGCCACAATGTAAATTTAGCTTATATTAAAAATTCAGTATTTAATTTTAAATTTTTATGAAGATTTACACTAATATAATTCTTGATATTAAAAATAATATTCTTGAAGAGGAATATTTTACTTATGTTGGTCCAATTGCAAAATGTGGCATTCACTACACATATGGAGCAAATAAGAATGCGAAGCTAATGGGAAAAAAAGCAAAAAGAGAAAAAAAATTGGCTGAAAAAAGAGCTAAGAGACAAGCTAAAGAGGGTAAAAAAAAAGAAGTTGATGTTGAAAAATCTTTGGATATTTCAAAACCAATTACTTTAGATTTTTTAACAAATCCAGATAAAAAGTGAATAAGAAAAAAAAACTTGATAAGCTTAAATTAGCTTTAAAAAAAAATCTTAAAAAAAGAAAACAGTTTCAAAAAAAATTAAAAAATAAATAGAGCAAGTAAGATGATTTTAAATGATAAACAAATTAGAAAATTGGTTGAAGAAGAAGATATGATCAATCCTTTTGTAGATAAGCTAATACACAAAGGTATCAGCCATGGACTTGGAACTGCAGGTTATGATATTCGCTGTGGAGACGAATTTAAAATTTTTAGTAATGCAAAATCTGCCATTATCGACCCTTTAGACTTTACTGAAGATAGTTTTATAACAGTCAAAGGTGAATCATCTATTCTAATTCCACCAAACTCTTTTGCTTTAGCTTCAAGCATGGAATATTTTAAAATGCCTAGGCGTGTAACAGGATTAGTAACTGCAAAATCTACATATGCTCGCTCAGGTCTTGGAACACCTTCTAGTGTTCTTGAGGGAGGGTGGAGAGGAAATTTGGTTATGGAATTTGCAAATCATTCTAATTTACCAATAAAACTTTATGCAAACAGTGGAGCTGCACAAATTTTGTTTTTTGAAGGCGCTGAACCAGAAGTTTCGTATGCTGATGGTAAAAGAAAATATCAAGATCAGCGAGGCATAACCCTAGCGAAATCCAAGTAAAATTTTATGCAAGAATATATCATTAAAGGCTCCAACAAAGGCGTCAGGGGCTCTGTTGATATTAGTGGAGCAAAAAATTCATGTTTACCTTTACTTGCATCTTCAATTTTATTTAAAGATATAGTCACATTTAAAAACATTCCGTTAACTACTGATGTTCTAACTATGGCTAAGCTATTAGAAACATTGGGATCCAAAGTTGAAATTTCAGAAAAAAATAAATCAATTAAAATAATAAATAAAAAAAAACATAAGTTAATAGTGCCTTATAAACTAGTATCTACGATGAGAGCAGGTGTACTTACAATGGGTGCTCTACTAGGTAGATATCAAAAAAATCAGATATTTGTCGCTCAATCTGGAGGATGTAGTCTTGGCGATAGAAATATAAATTTTCATATTTCTGGTTTTAAACGCTTAGGTGCTAAGTATAGTTTAAAAAAAGGATATATTAATATTTCAGCAAAAGGGGGACTTATTGGAAATGTTTTTAAATTTCCAAAGGTTAGTGTAACAGGCACATCTAATTTAATTATGGCATCAGTATTTGCTAAAGGAGTTAGTTATTTAATAAATATTTCCCTTGAACCAGAAGTTTTAGACTTGATCAATTGGATGAACAAATCTGGTGCTAAAATTAGATTTAAAGGTAAAAGAACTATTAAAATAACAGGAGTAAAAAAACTTAAAGGTGGCACTCATGAAATTATTTCCGATAGAATTGAAGCTTTTTCATATTTATGTGTTGCAGTTATAACAAGAGGAAAAATTAAGTTAAATAATATTAACCCAAAATTTTTGACTTCAGAGTTACAAGTTTTAAAAAGAATGGGATGTGATATAAAACTTAAAAGTTCTTCGATAGAACTCAATGCAAATAAAAAAATAAAGCCAGTTAAAATTAAAACAGGGCCCTTCCCAAATTTTGCGACTGACAACATGCCAATGTTAATGGCTGTATTAACAAAAGTAGAAGGAAAATCAGAAATACTTGAAACAATATTTTCTAATAGATATATGGCTGCTGGAGAATTAACAAGAATGGGAGCTTCAATAAGCATTAAAGGTAACAAAGCCATTATAATTGGAAAAAAATTTTTGCATGGAGCTGAGTGTATTTCTTCAGATTTAAGAACTACATTTTCAATAATACTTGGAGCAACTGCAGCAAAAGGAACTTCCCGTATATCTAGGATATATCATGGTTTTAGAGGCTATTACAATCTTGAAAAAAAGTTAAAAAAAATAGGCATAAATATAAAAAAAATTTCATAAAAATGGTGGGACAATATTTAAAAAAAATTATTGCAAAATCTCCCGATGATTTAAAAT
>CACJXT010000055.1 GCA_902597425.1 uncultured Pelagibacteraceae bacterium
AAAATTTAGAAAATTATATCCAAAAGGAAAAACACTAATTGAAGTAATAAGATTGAGATTTGGAAAAAAATTATTCAAACTTATTTTATTTTTGACAATTTTTTATATGTTTATTTTTTTAATTGCTGAAGTTACAGCAGTGTCATTATTGGTAAATTATATTTCAGGAACAAGTTTATGGATTACTGCTTTAATTGTTATTGTTAGTTCTCTTGTTTATACTTTATATGGAGGATTAAGAGCTTCTATTTTTACAGATAATATTCAATTTTTAGTAATTATAATTTTACTATTGATCTCATTTAACTATTTAATTTTATTTAATCCTAGTGAATTTAGTTTTGAGTTTATTAAACAAAATAAACCAATTTTATTAAGCCCTGGTTATTTGCCCAATTTTACTGCAGGATTAACTTTTTTTATTGCAGTAGCAGCAACTAATTTATTTCACCAAGGTAACTGGCAAAGAGTTTATGCTGCTAAAAGTAATGAAGTCTTAAACAAGAGTTTAATCATTTCATTTTTTATAATAATTCCTATTGTTTTTATAATGGGTTTTTGTGGATTAGTTGCTGTATCAATTAATTCTAGTGTTATTCCAGATCTAGCTTTTTTTTCATTATTATTGAAAGAGCAAAACTCATTTATGTCAGTAATTGTAATAATTTTAGCCATCTCGCTTACAATAAGCAGTATTGATACTTTAATTAATGCAATTTCTAGCCTAATAATCGTTGATGGAAACAAAGTTTTAAAATTTAAAGGCGATTATTTAAAATTATCTAAAAATATAATTATTTTATTATCAATCATTGCATTATTAATTGCGTCAAAAGGTTTAAGTATTTTGTATTTATTTTTATTAGCTGACCTATTGTGTTGTGCAGCAGTATTGACTGTTTTTTACAGTTTTTACGATAAAAAAATAAGTGAAAAAAATGCATATATTTCAATTTTAATTGGTTTATTTGTAGGATTATTGTTATTTCCAAGCCCAGATTTTTCTAAATCAATATTAATTGGAATTTTATTTCCAGCAAATAATTTTCCTGCATTTATGTCGCAATCATTACTATTTATTTCATTTTTACTGGCTACATTTGTTCCAATAGTGACTTGGAAAATAAAATAAAATGATTAAAATGAGAATTAATGTTTAATTTTATAATTCCATTTATAGTTTTAATATTAGTCGTTGTATTTATTCATGAATATGGTCACTATTATTATGCAAAAAAATATGGAGTAGGAGTTACAGATTTTTCCATTGGTTTTGGCAAAGAAATATTTGGTTGGAATGATAAATCTGGAACCCGTTGGAAAATTTGTTGGATTCCATTAGGAGGATATGTAAAATTTTTTGGTGATAGGAATGTTTTTTCTCAAAGTGACCAAGAAGAAATACTTAAAAAATACAATAAAGAAGAAAGAAAAAAATTATTTATTCTTAAACCTTTATATCAAAGATCTATAATCGTTGCAGCTGGCCCAATTGCTAATTTTATCTTAGCTGCAGTAATATTTTTGTTTATTTATATGTTTGTTGGTAAAGATTTTACCCCTGCTGTAATAAATGAGGTTCAAAAGGATAGTCCTGCGAAAGTTGCTGGACTAATGAAGAATGATATAATTAAAGAAATTGATGGTACAAAAGTAATTAGTATTTTTGATGTCTCTAAGTTGATAACCATGTCTACTTCTGAATTTATTGATTTTAAAGTTTCAAGATATGATCAAGAGATTTTATTAAAAGTAAAACCAAATATGGTTGAATCTGAAGACAATTTAGGAAATAAAATTAATAAAAGAATAGTTGGAATTACACTCTCTCCTCCTAATAGTAATGAAATTAAACATGTTAAGCTAGGCCCTACTAAAGCTTTATATCATTCTATTAATGAAGTTTTGTTTGTAACAGTTTCTTCACTAAAATATTTAGGATCAATGCTTGTTGGATCTGGAGATAGTTCACAATTAGGAGGACCAATCCGTATAGCAAAAATTACTGGCCAGGTTGCTGAATTTGGGATTATTCCTTTTTTAAGCATGATGGCTTATATTTCTATAAGCTTGGGTTTAATTAATTTATTTCCAATTCCTTTATTAGATGGTGGACATTTAATGTTTTATGGTTTTGAAAAAATTTTAGGACGACCGTTAACTCAAAAAACTCAAGAAGGTTTTTTTCGAATCGGAATGTTTTTACTGTTATCTTTGATGTT
>CACJXT010000056.1 GCA_902597425.1 uncultured Pelagibacteraceae bacterium
AAACTCTGTTCCAAGAATATAGTCTGCAAATTCTTCAAAAACTCCAAGACCCATGCCAGATAATGCTACACCTGGTAGATTTCCTAAACCTGCAACAATTACGATCATGAATGATCTGATTGTGTAAGGTAAACCCATATAAGGATGTATTGTAAATGTTATTGATATTAAGGCTCCAGCAACACCGCAAAGAGCTGCATTTATACCAAAAGTAGCAGCATAAACTTTTTCAGTGTCGACACCTAAAATCTTTGCTGCCCTTGCATTCTGGGCTGTTGCTCTGATCGCTCGTCCAAGTTTAGATTTTTTCATATAAATCACTAAGCAAATTGCAAAAACAATACTTACAAATGCAGAAAATATTTTTGAATTTGGTAAAACAACATTGCTATTAAATAAAAAGGTTGTTCCATAACCTGAATTAGCAAGTACTACGTCCGCACCGAATGCAAAATTCATTAGTTGCATAAATAGAATACTTATTCCAAATGTAGCAAGAATTGAGATAAATAAATCTCTATCAACAACTTTATTAATTACTAATTTATAAAGTCCGACACCAACAAAATACATTATGATTGGCGAAACAATTACTCCCCAAGCAGGATGAATTCCATACAGGTACATAAAATATGCAATGTACCCTCCTAAAATAACTAAATCACCTTGAGCAATGTTTATAATATTCATCACTCCCCACTGAAGAGCCATACCATAAGCAATCAATGCAAATAAAATTCCAAGAAGTATTCCATCCAAGCAAGCTTGAACGCTAATCATTGGATATTGAAAAACCATAAAATCCATAATTTACCCTTGAAAAAAAATACCCCCTAGAGTTTAGGGGGTATTTATAGATTAGTTATTATCTTTCAGACCACTTAGGTACTGGGTGAATTAACTTAGCAGAAGCCCACTTAAGTGGAGCAACAACTTTGTTTTCACATTTTCCAGAGCTATCACAAATAACTTGGAATAATACCATTGGTTTAGAAACGTTTTGACCACCTGGAGCAAATTTTATGTTTCCATAAAAAGTTTGCATATCAGTAGCAGCAAGAGCATCCCTTACTTTCTTTTGATCGAAAGAATTTGCTCTTTCAAAAGCATCTTTGAAAACCAATAAAGCAGCTGAAGACTCAGCAGCTTGATATGGTGGCGCGTATCCAAACATTTTAGTAAAGTCTGCATCATATGTCATACCGTCTTTAAACCACTTATCTTTGTAAGTTAAAGTTTTATGCCATTGAGAAGCGCATAAAGCGTACTGAGCATTTTTACCATGTTGCTTAGATAGTTTTGCAGCATCACAATGCGTCATTGCAAGCATTGGAACATCAACTTTCATTTCAGCGATTTGTCTGATAGCAGTTAAGGCCCCTTTTGTATGACCTGATACAACAAGCACATCTGGCTTCATTTGTTTTACTTTAACTAAAGTTGCTGCCATATCATTAAGTTCTTTTGGCAATTTATCGTCAATTATGATTTCAGATCCAGTGTCTTCTGCGGCATCTAAAATACCTAATCTAACGTCTTGAGAAAAAGCGTCCTGCTCAAAAGCTTGTGCAATTTTTACACCTTTTCCGCCATTTAATTCAACAGCTGTTCTAATAGCTACATCCAAATACAAGTTTGCTGGAGCTAACACTGCAAATAAGTATTTGTATCCTTTAGTAAACAAAGATCTAGATGCACCATTTGCTTCCACCATAGGTACTCCATACTTTTCAGTAACAGGAGCCATAGCTTTAGTTAATCCAGAACTGTAAGGTCCAAGCATAAACTCAACACCATCTTGACTAATTAATCTTTCTGCAAGTTGAGCTGCTCTCTTAGGATTTGACTCATCATCATAGTAAATAATGTCAAATTTATAAGTTTTTCCACCAACTTTAACTCCACCCATACCGTTTATTCTCTCAACAGCCATGTTATAACCGTTTTGAGTATGAACGCCATTAGATGAATATTTTCCAGTTAGCGAAACAGCAGCACCTAATATAATTTTATCACCAACAACTTTTGCAAACGATACAACAGAAGTTGACAATAATAGTGCTATTGCAGAAACAAATGTAATTATAA
>CACJXT010000057.1 GCA_902597425.1 uncultured Pelagibacteraceae bacterium
TACATGTAGTTCCTGAGCAAGTTGAGGATTTTAAATATTTAATGATAAGACTTAAAGATATTTTACAATTAGACGATCGACAATTTTCAAAAATTATTAAAAAGAAAAAAAGCCAGAAACCTTGGGAAACTTTGATTATTTCAGAGAATTTAAGTTGGGATCAATTTTCAAAAGTAAATTTTTTTTTACATGAACTTGTAGGTGCTAAACCTGTTTTGTCAGTTGCAAGAAATTATCCATATAAAGACAATTATACACATGTTTTAGGTTATGTTGCTCAAGCGAGCGAAAAAGATCTATTGAATAATGAAGCTATTAAAAAGAATCATGTTCCAGGACTAAGAGTGGGCAAAATAGGATTAGAAAAAACATTTGAAAACGATTTAATCGGAACTAACGGTGTACAGAGATATGAAGTAAATGCTTATGGTAAAAGAATTAATCAAATAGATCATAAAGATGGAGAAAAAGGAAAAAATATAAAATTAACTATAGACACAGAAATTCAAAAATTTTCCAATCAATTATTAACAGATAGAGCAGGCTCAATTAGTGTAATGGATATTTACACTGGAGAAATTATTGCAATGCATTCATCACCTTCTTTTGATCCTAGCTTGTTTTTATATGGAATAACTTCAAAAGATTGGAAACAAATCAGAGAAAACCCTTTAAAACCTTTGATAAACAAAACTATTTCTGGCTTGTACTCTCCTGGTTCAACATTAAAGCCTTTAGTAGCATTGTCAGCATTAGAAAATAATGTGATTACGCCAAATTTTACTGTGGAATGTACCGGTAAAATGGAAATGTACGGACAAACATATCATTGTTGGAAAGAAAAAGGGCACGGATTTATGAAGCTAAGAAATGCTATAAAACAATCATGTGATACTTATTTTTATGAAACAGCAAGAAAACTAGGTGTTGATCGTTTAAGCGTAACAGCTTCAAAATTTGGATTAGGAAATGAAGTACTAAAAGAATATTTTTCTAATGAAAAAAAAGGCCTAGTTCCAAATACAAAATGGAAAAAAGACACACTTGATGTAGGTTGGGTCTTGGGAGAAACATTAATTACTGGAATAGGTCAAGGATACATACAAACTACTCCACTTCAACTATGTTTGATGATGGCTCAACTTGCAAATGGTGGATTTAAAATTTATCCAAAAATAGTTGTAGATGAAAATCAAGATACTTTAGAAAATATAAAAAAAAAAATAGAATTAAACGCTACAAAAGAAAAAGAAGAAAAAATACTACCCACAATAAAAGCTGTTGAAGAATTATTTAATATTAAAGATGAAAAATATATACGATTATTTAGAAATTCTGAAAATGTTAAATTTGTATTGGAAGCAATGTTTGCCTCTACAAATGAGTTATATGGCACTTCTTATTCATCAAGAATAGAAGACCCTAAATATCAATTTGCAGGCAAAACTGGTACAGCTCAAGTAAAAAGAATAACTGAAGAAGCAAGAGAACTTGATTTAGAAACAAGTCAAATTCCATATAAAGATAGAGATCATGCTTTATATATTGCCTATGGTCCTTATAAAAATCCTAGATATGCCGTTAGTATTATTATTGAACATGGTGGATCAGGAAGTAAAACTGCAGCACCTATTGCAAAAAAATTATTTAAACTCATTATAGATAGACATGAATTAAGAGAACAAACAAGAAAACAAAATTTAGTTAATATTTAAATGTTTCAAGAATCTTCATATAGAGAACAAATAAGTTTTTTTAAAAAATTAAGATCATTTGATTATATTTTATTAATTTGCATTATATCTGTAGGAATTATAAGTATTTTTTCAATGTACTCCACTGATGGTGGAGAATTATTACATCATAGCGAAAGTCATATTATAAGATTTGTAGTTTTTTTTTCTATGATGATTGGTTTATCTTTTTTAAATATTAGGTTTTGGCACTCAACTGGATATTTATTTTACATAGTTGTTTTAGGTTTTTTGTTTTGGGCGTCATTTTACGGAATAACAGCATCAGGATCACAAAGATGGATTAGTTTATATTTTATTAATT
>CACJXT010000058.1 GCA_902597425.1 uncultured Pelagibacteraceae bacterium
TGAGAAAAATTAACGTTTATTAGTTATTAATTTTCTTGTCAAAATTTGATTATATTTTTTGATATTACTTGTGATATATTTTCCGCGTCGTTTTTTAGGGTGCGATAAATGAATAAAAAGGAACGTTTATTAAAAGATATATTTGATTATCATGCAGGAACTCCTCCGAACAAGGTAACTCCTTTTGATAAATTCGTTCGTAAATCTAGTAATCATTTTTACATTGTTTTGTTATTAGCTTCATGTTCAAACGATCATCCAGGGTACCATTATGAAGAAATTATTGAAATGTATCCTCACTTATACGCAAGCAGAACAACTATACATTCAATTCTCAATGAGGGAGTTGAAAATAAATTTTTTTCTAAACATAAAAATATTCATGACCATAGAAAACAAAATTATAAGTTATCCTTTGAACAAAAAAAAGAAGCTATTTCTTGGTTAGATAATCATCCAATTAGAAATTATAATAGATAAGGGGCGTTCTGTTGCCAGGTGCCCAAATTGACTAAGCGACTGCTTGCTTGATAGATAATTTTACTTTTCCTCTATCAAATCCAATTACTTTAACTGTTACTTCATCACCTTCTTTAACAACATCTGTAACTTTCGCTACTCTTTTAGGTGCAAGTTCTGATATATGAACTAAACCATCCTGTTTACCTAAAAAATTAACAAAAGCTCCAAAATCCATAATTTTAATTACTTTACCTTTATAAATTTTATTTATTTCAGGTTTAGCAATAATATCTTTAATCATATTCATTGCTTTTAGTCTGGATTCTTCATCTGGAGCTGCAACCGTTACCTCTCCTGTATCTTTTACATCTACTTTTGCCCCTGACATTTCAACAATTTCTCTGATTGTTGCACCACCTTTTCCAATTACAGCTGCAATATCTTTTTTATCAACCATGACTGTTTCAATTTTTGGAGTATATTTAGAAACCGCATCTCTTGAACCTGTTAAAGCTTTTGCCATCTCACCTAAAATATGAATTCTTCCATCTTTAGCTTGGGACAATGCCTTATCCATAATTTCAAAAGTTATTCCAGTTATTTTAATATCCATTTGTAAAGAAGTAATACCATCTTTTGTTCCAGCAACTTTAAAATCCATATCTCCTAAATGATCTTCATCTCCTAAAATATCTGAAAGGACTGAAAAGTCTTTTCCTTCTTTAATTAAGCCCATTGCAATTCCAGCTACGGAATCTTTCATTGGAACTCCTGCATCCATTAATGCTAAAGAGGATCCACAAACTGTTGCCATTGAAGATGACCCATTTGACTCAGTAATTTCCGAAACAATTCTATAAGTGTAAGGAAATTTTTCTTGTTTTGGTAAAGATGATTTAAGAGCTCTCCATGCTAATTTACCATGGCCAATTTCTCTTCTTCCTGTTCCAATTCTTCCAACTTCACCCACTGAAAAAGGTGGAAAATTATAATGAAGCATAAATCTATTACGCTTTAAACCATCAAGGCTTTCTACTCTTTGCTCGTCTTCTGAAGTTCCTAATGTTAAAGTAACTAAAGCTTGTGTTTCACCTCTAGTAAATAAAGCAGAACCATGTGTTCTTGGAAGAATACCAACTTCACAGTTAATTTTTCTTACATCCGTTAAAGAGCGACCATCAATTCTAGATTTGTTTTTTAAAATATCAGTTCTAACAATTTTTTTTTCAAGTTTTTTTAGAACCATTGAAACATCTAAATCCGTATAAGCTTCATCATTTTCAAACATTTCTTTACATTTTGTAGTGATTTCACCAATTGAATTAGATCTTTGTTGTTTATCTCTAATAGCAAATGCTTCAGTTATATCTTTAGTAAAATTTTTTGAAATTTTCTCTTCTAATTCAGATAAATCTTTTTTTTCAACAACCCATTTCTCTTTTCCACAATCTTTTACTAATTTTTCAATTGCTTCAACTACTGGAATAAATTTTTCATGGCCAAATTTAACAGCATCTAACATAACTTGTTCTGATAAGCCCGAAGCCTCAGATTCTACCATAAGAACAGCATCCT